>JAEZLC010000245.1 GCA_023435965.1 Cyanobacteria bacterium OH_CDB_58
ACCTTACAGTATTCCCACTTACCTCACTCACCGATATTGAAGCTTTTGCCCCCGATACAGGATTCGTTAAAGTAATGACGTCACCTGACCTCGATAAGTTCCATATATCTATCCCATATGGCCCAAAGTCTTCTGTATTGTTAGTTTTACCCCTCACGGAAAAAACCTTCCATGTTCCGAAAAAACCTTCAGGAACCTGATCCACCATAGAAACAGAACCATGAATTATACGAGATACCCCTTCAGACATAGCTTTCTGAAGGAATATATTTTGGGATAAAAACATCAATATCCCTGCAATTAAAAACACTTTTACACTATTCATACAATTATTAATTTAATGGCAATCAAAAATAAATCAAAGTGGACGGTAAACTAGATTATTTACATTGCCAAAAAGTATGCATGTTTTAGTAAACTTAGACTTTAAGCTAGGTCTTTATCATAACAAACTAGTCATAAACTACGTTTTCAGCAGCTTCCACGAAATAACCTACCCATTGTTCACATGCCTCTTTATCAAGTGTCAGAATTCTTCCTCCACCCCTATTTGAATGCCCTCCGGCCGTAAGCTCAGGATATATATTTTCTCTTACGTAATTTTGATACCTTGCCACATAATTCTTTTTTGAATGGAAACTTTTTTTGAAAACTTCTTCATCATAATCAGGGTAAAAAACTCCTGCGACTTCCACATTTTTCAATTTTTCACTTAAATTATTTGAAATCATTATATCTTCAGGACTATTCTTCAAAAGTCTCATTCTAAAATCTCTGATAATAGTACTTGTCCTATTTGTATCCCCACCAAGGTTTATCCAATCCTCATCATCAGGAGCAATGACAAAATATGCGAATTTCCCGTTCGGACTAAATTTTACGCCATCAAATAATTTTTTAACAAAAAGCTTTTCATCAACTGTCAAATTTTCTAAAATATCTAAATGTTCGAGAATTTCTGTTTTCTTGGCAGTCTTCAGGCCTGAATTCACTTTGTTAAAAACTTCCTGAGTATTTTTATCAACATTAGTTGTTGTATTAAGAGTGCAGTCATAAGTGTTATCTTCTTTTTTCTTCCAGCTTATTACATCGAATTTTCTGCTATCATCAAGCATTCCGCAAAAAAGAGAGGAAAGCTGCTCTAAAGACAACTTTTTATTTAGTGCCTCAAAAAACCTATATATAACCGCCGAACAGGATTTGGAAGACGAATCCACATAATAATTAACCGGATCAAAATCAGGCATTTGTTTGACAGAATCATAGCTCATAGCAATTTTTTTTGTATCAGCAATTATGCAATCCCCTTCCGAATGATGGTCAAGTCCTACTATCTTATCGTCAGAAAATCTGTTCAAATACAATGATGCTTTTTTATCCAAACGCTCTCTTTTGCTAAAGTCTACGCATAAAGCCAGATCAGCTGTTTGCGTATAATCATTTAACTCTTTCATCAAAACTATATTATATTTTTGTCTGTCAAAACCATATAAAGCGGAATTATTGGAAGTAATTATCCTAGGTTTTTTCCCTAGTTCTTCTAAATATTCATACATAACTTTTGCACTGTTGAAGGCATCCTCATCAGTTGCTGCATGGCAAAAAATATCTACAGAACCAGCCTCTTTAAGCTTTTTATCCATATGTCTAGCTTGTTCTGCCGGCATTGGATTGGCCTTAAAAGATTGTGCATGTATATAATTATTATTGTTATAAATTCTATAACCGACTTGCAATGTTCTCTTTCTCTTTTTTATTATTATAAATAAATGGATTGATTAAGGCTATTTATCAATCCATTTTTTACATTTATCAGTTGTTGTATTCGATGTTTTGTGCTGCTGTTAAGAAATAATCGAAGAATTCTCTGCATTTTGAATCATCATCGTTAGGGATATTCCATCCGCCTCTGTTAGAATGACCCATTACTTTGAGGTTCGGGCAGAAATTATCTCTGATAAAATCAGCGTATTTTTTAACGTAATCTTCTTTTGAAGTCAAACTGACTTGAAACTCATTACTTACGAAATCAGAATCAACTGTGGCAACAACCTGAACATCTTTGAGTTTTTCTCTGAGATTATCTGAAATAAGCTCATCATGAGGAACGTTTTGAATCAATCTTGCTCTAAAATCTTTTACTATTCTTCTTGTTGAAGAATTATCACCACCTAAAGATCTCCAAAGAGGATCATCAATATCAATTAAAACATAGGCAAATTTACCGTTTTCATTTATCTGAACCTTATCGAATAAGCTCTTTTGAAACTTCCTCTCTTCCAGAGTAAGATCAGACATCGGGTCTACATGTTTGATTACATCTAATTTGTCACTTTCGTTGATATCTTTTAAAACCTTGTTATAGACATACTGAGAGTTTTTATCGTCTTTGCTTACCCTTGAAAACTCGATTTTAGGACTTTTTAAGAAGTTGATATAGCCTGATTTTCTCATATCATCGGACATCCCACAGAATAATGAAAGTTTTTCAGAATAAGGAATATCTCTTTTTAAAGTTTGGAAAAACCTATATATAATAGCTGCACAGGACTTCGCGGATGAGTCGATATAAAAATTCTTAGGCTCTAGTGCCGGCATTTTTTTAATTGATTCGTAACTCTGAGTAACCTTGTAGACATCAGCCTTGGGGACCACAATGCTATCTTCGTTGTGGTGATCAAAACCTACAATATTATCACTGGAATAACTTTGCAGATATCTTGCCACGTTGGGCTTCAATCTTGTATCTTTGGATAAATCAACGCATACAGCCAATTCTGCTTTTTCTGTGGTTTCATCTACTTTATCTTCTGAAATTATATTGTATCGATTAGCGTCATATTGATATAACTTGTCGTTTTCTGTTGATACTATTCTTACATTTTTGCCCATACCTTCCAGGTATGAATAAAGGGCCTTGGCACAATTAAAAGAATCTTCATCAGTTTTTGTATGGCAAAATATATCGATTGTATCTGCTGCCATAAATCTATTATTGATATTGTTTGCCTGTTCCTTTGGCATTGGATTAGCCTTGAAAGCCGGCATGGACGCATTAATTTTATTTATCATTTTTTCTCTTTACTAATGTTCGGTAGGTTATTATCATGAAAACAGAAGATTTTTATTTTTGCTAAAATGTATTTGCCTATTTAGGTAATATTTATAAATATTAACAATTTCAAATACTGTAAAGGATGATACATGAAGATAGGGATAATAGGAACAGGTGCCGTAGGAGGATATTTTGGAGCCAAGCTTGTAAAAGCAGGGCTGGAGGTCGTTTTTGTGGGTTCTAAACGCTCCACCCCCATAATAAAAGAAAAAGGATTTTACATAAAAAGTCCAAAAGGCGACATCGCGATTGAAAACCCCAACATATCCGACAATTTGGACGAACTAAAAACGGCAGATGTAATTTTGCTCTGCACAAAAGCCTATGACACAGAAGAAATTGCAGAAGCAATAAAAAACATAATAAAAAAAGACAGCATAATAATTTCTCTTCAAAACGGAATAGACAACGAAGAAATCCTTGCACAAATCCTCGGGAAAGAGAAAATAATCGCAGCCTCAATATATCTCTCAGCAGCCTCTATTTCTCCCGGAGTGATAAATCATGCGGGCTCTGGAAAAATAATATTAGGCGAACTTAATCAAAAGATGACACCAAGACTTGAGAAATTAGAAAAATTATTTTCAGATGCGAAAATTCCCGTCGCAACCAGTACTGATTTAAAGAAAGATATGTGGAAAAAACTTTTGGTAAACAGTGCCTATAACGGATTTACTGCCTTGATTGGATGCAGCCTGAAAGACATTCATTCAGAAACAGGGGCAAAAGACGCTTATCTGGAAGTCTTGAAAGAAGGTCAAACTGTCGCAAAAACTGCGGGAATATTCATAACTGACGAGGAAATAGAACAACTTTTCGAAATGATTAATCAAACCGTATTTATAAATTTCAAATCTTCAACTTTGCAAGACTTAGAAAAAGGCAACAAGCTTGAGATAGATGCCATTCAGGGTGAAATTGTAAAAATAGCAAAAAAGAACAATGTTAAAGCACCACTAAATAATCTAATATATTCTTTATTGAAATTAAAAGAGAAATGCAGGTAGATTATGAAAAGTGAAAAAGAAAAAATGCTCAACTCCGAGCTTTATAACGCCTCAGATAATGAGCTTGTAGAAATCAGGGAGAATGCTCGGAAGATTTTCAGAAAATATAACCAGAAACCGAAGAAAGAGCTTCTTGAAAAACTTTTTAACAAAAAATTCAGCAACATAAACATTGAACCGCCATTTTATTGCGACTACGGAATAAATATTGAACTTGGCGAAAACGTTTATATGAATTTCAATTGTGTAATTTTAGACTGTGCAAAAGTTACAATAGGGGAAAACACTTTCATAGCACCCAATGTACAGATATACACCGCTACTCATCCAATAGACTATGAAACAAGAAACCAACAACTAGAATATGCTAAACCTATAACGATAGGTAAGAATTGCTGGATTGGAGGCGGATCAATCATACTGCCAGGGGTAGAAATAGGAGAAAACTGCACAATAGGAGCCGGTAGCGTTGTAACAAAATCGATACCTCCAAACTCTCTGGCTGTAGGTAATCC
>JAEZLC010000265.1 GCA_023435965.1 Cyanobacteria bacterium OH_CDB_58
CATCAGGAGTAATCAAAAACTACTTAAGTGAAAAAATGACGCTAGATTTTAAAACCCACGGGGATATAAACTCTCAGTTAAATGGTCATTTTAACTCTAAAAATCAAAACTTAAACTTAACGTACTCTATCCCTGAATTTTGTACAGTACAAATTCCGGGATTTACAAACTCAAAACTTAAAGCAAGGGGACACGTTGCAATAGTGGGAAATGCTGTAAACCCTATATTAAAAGGGAAATTCATAGTGCCGTTAATAGCAATTCCTGATATGTTCGTAACAATGAATGATATGATAATCAACCTCAACGGACCAATGTTCACTGGTGCGGGAAGCTTGTCAAAATTTACATCTGGTGGCATTATTGCGAACAACTTAACAGCTGACTTCTTAATGCAAAAAGAAATGTTCTATCTAAAAAAAATAGTCGGAGAAGCTTTCTCTGGTCAAATAAACGGCAGCATTGCATACAATATGGATAATGGAAAAACAAACATTCACTTTGACGGTAAAAAAATGAATGCGACTTCAGCAATAGAAGGAGCGATGGGCATCAAAAACGCCCTAAGCGGCACATTAAGTTTTAACACAAACATATCTCTACAAGGTATTGAGTACAATGAAATGATAAAATCTCTGAAAGGATATTTTAAATTTACAGTAGATGACGGTGCCTTTGGTAAAATAGGAAGGCTTGAGAACTTCTTAAACGCACAAAATATACTGGCTAATTCCATACTAAGAGCAGCAGTAAACAACATAACAGCCATCTCAACAATTAAAGATACAGCTACTTTCAAATACATAAAAGGAGAGATGACCTTCAATAACGGATGGGCAAACATCGCTTCAATCAAAACCAGCGGGCCAACAATGGCATACTACATTAACGGTAGATACAATATCTTAAATTCGACAACCAACGTAATAATACTTGGAAGATTAAGTTCAAATGTAGTAGCACTATTGGGCCCCTTAGGAGATTTATCTGTGGATAAAATAACATCATACATACCTAAATTCGGAGCCTTGACTTCTGCAATAATAAAAAATATGACATCTGACCCGAGCAACGAAAATACGGCACTTATTCCAATTTTATCGAGCGGAAACAAATCATACAAAGATTTCAAGGTTGTATTCAATGGTGGTATAGAGAGCCAGTCTTCTGTAAAATCATTCAAATGGCTTTCTAAAGGTGATACTTCAGCTATAGATTTTAAAAGTACAATCGGTGACGTAAAAAAGCAATTTACCGATATAAAAAAACAGTCTATAGACCTGAAAGACTCAGCAATAACAGATACAAAAAACAAAATCGACGAAACAAAAAAGCAAATTCAAAATACAAAAGATGAGCTTAAAAATTTGTTTAAATTCTAAACATTCTATTTGATTAAAATAAAAAATAGTCGTAAAATCAAGTTTGTAATAACACAGAAAGGATTACAAAATGAAAAAACAATTAGCACTAACCTGTATTTTATCTCTTGCAATAGCAACTTCTGCTAGTGCAGCAACTACCACATACACAGAAAAAGCTTTAGATTCAGTAAATAAAAATATAAATAAAGTTACGACTCCCATACTAACAAAAGAAAAAGAAATACGCACAAAACAGCAAGAAATTGAAAAAGCAAAACAACAGCAAGCCCTAGAAAAACAAAAACAGATAGAAGAAAAACAAAGGGCTCAAAAAGAATTTGTAGAAAAGAAAAAACAGTTAATAAAAGAAAAACAAAATGCACATAAAGAATTTGTTAACAGCAACAAACAGCTAATTCAAAACCAGAAAAACTCATTAAAAGAACAAAAAAATGAAATGAAAAAAATATTTTCAACTGAAACAAAATAGTAAACATTTAAGCCCTACATCAATGTAGGGCTCTACTTTATAAAAAAAGATCAATTACCGCCGCCAGTCAACTTTTTATACCGTTCTTCACTAAGTAGTTCAAACTTATCTTTGGGGGTACCACAAACTGAACATGTCCAATTAGCAGGCAAGTCCTCAAAAGCTGTACCCGGTGCAATACCATCTTCCGGCTCTCCCTTTTCTGGATAATATATCGTATAGCAAACAGTACAAATATATTTATTCATGATATTGATGTTTTTGTATCTAATAAACATCAAATTTTAACATCTAAATAAGTTTTTTTCTTTATACTTTTTAGTTATTTTTTAGACGGCATATGATTAGAGTCTAGGCTAAAAAAGAAGCAAAAACATCTTTTTGGCTGGGAGTTGACTGGCTTTTAAATCCGGGATTTATAACGTACTGACTATTCTGTTCTTTTGTTTGTTGTTTTTTCTCATGTCTGTTTTTAATCACAGAAGCAATAGGAGTAGCAATAAGAGGGACAATCATTCTCTCTCCGATTACACCTGAGCCGATTAATGCAAAAGCAGAAATAAAACCTTTTTTAGCAGCATCAAATAACTGTGGAGACTTAGTCTCTAAATGCCCAAATAACTTATTGCATAGGTTTTTCTGAAATTTTCTATTACTTATTGAAAAACCAATCAATAACTGAACTATGCTTGTAGTTAAACCACTTGCCATGTCTAAAGAAGCGACAAATCCTCTTTTTTCTTTTGGGATTTCTTCGTTTCTTCTGCTTTTGTCATATCTAAAAGCATAAACTACAGCGTCTTTAAGTACGTTAGATCCGACTAAAAGTCTGGCTGCATAAATGTCATCGTTTACTACTTTTTCTACGTGTTTGTTAATAAACTGAGTTTTGGATAAAGAATTTAAGGCTTTTGAAACTATCATTTTTCTACACCAGCCTCATTTTTCTTCGGGTTATGG
>JAEZLC010000177.1 GCA_023435965.1 Cyanobacteria bacterium OH_CDB_58
ATCTTAAAGAGCAAGCCGGGCATTATGATCAAGAAATTGTTAATTTAAAAGGGTATTTCAATAAAGAGCTTGAGAATCAAATGCATTATTAAGAACAAAAACTCTCAGATCAGTCTGCTCAGTTTGACAAAGACACAAAATATTTAAAGCTGTTAATAAAACTATTAAAGAAAATCAGAGGGCTTAAATTTGGGTTCGTAAAACAAAAGGATTTGCAAAACCAACCCGTGGTTACCTTGGGCAATCCACAGCCAAAAGTTTCGATTATTTTGCCTGTATATAATGTTGACAAGTATTTAAGACAATCATTGGACAGCCTGATAAGCCAGAGCCTTAAAGAGATTGAGATAATCTGTGTAAATGACGGCTCCACGGATGATTGTTTCAATATTCTTGAAGAGTATGCTCAAAAAGATAGCAGAATCAAAGTTATACATAAAAAAAATGCAGGAACCGGTGCCGCTAGAAACGATGGTTTAAAAGTCGCAACAGGGGAGTGCATCGGATTTGTTGATCCAGATGACTGGGTTAGGGAAAATATGTTTGAGCGTCTTTATTCTCTTATTAAAGAAAAAGATGTAGAAATTGTTATGTGTACTCCAGGTGGCTTTGATGAGCAAAGCCAGCAAGAGAGAGATTTTCCTTATTTTGTAGATGCTAATTTCAAAGAAGAGTTAGAAAACGGAGTCTTTAACTGGCAGTCGATTTCTCCTTTTTCATATCCGATGTGCGTATGGAATAAGTTGTATAAAAAAGAGTTATTTGATAGGCATAATATTGATTTTGCAGAAGGGTTGGACTTTGAAGACCATAAGGTTATTTTTAAATCCCTTTTAACAGCAGAAAAAATATTCTTTATAAGAGAAAAACTCTATATTTACAGATTTAACAGAGTTGGATCTATATTAAGTGATAACAATAGGCGATTAATAGATCATATTGAGATATTTAATATAGTAGAAAATATTTTAATAGAAACAGGTACAATGAGTCATTTGAGAAAAGATTTTGTGACTTATAAAATCCATAACCTCTTGTATTATTACAGCATGATAAAAGAAGAGCATAAGGGTGAATATTACTCTCGAATGATAGAGTCTGTAAGAGAGACAAATCTGTCGGAAGATGAAGTTCAAGGTTTAATTGTTCAGTATCCTGAACTAACTCAGATTGTTGAAACGGCCAAAGCTACAGAAAAGACCCCAATTTAAGCAATTAAAGATTTAATTCTTTGATTTCTTTTTGCGTTTCTTTTTGTCTTTTTTGTTTATTTCAATATCCCTTTTAGCATTGTCTACTGAAATTTTTGCAAGAGGTTTTCTTGTTTGTCTGTCGTAAAATACCAACCAATGTTTTCTTTTTGGGTTATCTACCGCAAAAGCAAGCCTTCCTCCGACTCTGTCACCGATTTTGATTTGTGTAAAGGCTAAAGTGTTTTCTGCAAATATTGAGGGATAAAAATTAGTTTTTAAATCGTTTACAAGACAAACATCAAAGCTGGAGAAATTTTTCTTGGATTGATTTTGTATCATCAACCCTAAAACGACAGTGTTCATTTCTCCAAATGGGTCTTTTTCAAGAGTCACGTTCGTAATTTTTACTTTTAATCCGTCATATGATATTTCTTCTTGTTTTAAAAAGTCTTTTGAGAGCACCGGAAGTTTAACATTATCTAATATTCTTACTTTTATTTCGTCTCCTGGAGAGATTAATACGTCTTTCCCTTTTCTTACCAGGCTTATTCCCAGTCCTACTGCAGCACCTACTCCAGCTCCACCAATTACCGTATATCCCTGGCTTGCAATTGCTGCTTCAAGGCCAAAGAAATTTAATGCGGTAAATCCTCCGATTACACCGCCAGCTACTGTATAAGCGGTGTCTGTGGCGACGGTCTTGGCTACAGAGGCAACAGGATGAAGCTTGGTTGTCATTTTACCCTCAATAGGTATTTCTCTTCCATCAGGAGTGACCAGATAATCAAAAGAAAGCTCTATCCAACCATCTCTGCCGAGTCTTTTTGATGCCGAAAGGTCTCTTACTGTTCCGTGAGCAATTGTTCCGAGAGGGAGAATTACTCCTTTATCTCCGACTACTTCGTTTGTAATTTCGGCAAAAAATTCATCACCGGATTCTGTAATTCCCGCACCTAAAACTTGCGAAACTGTCATGTTAATTATGTCGCTCGATTTGATGGTTTCAGTTTCCCCAGTAAACATAGGGTTTTTAATCTCTTCTTTTGTTTCTGTTTTTTCAGCATGTCCTTCAAACACAGTTCCAGACTCAACAGTATCTGATGCGAATGATTTTAAACAAGTAATATTAGAAACTCCAAGACAAAATACTGTGAATAATGCTATTATCTTTTTCAATCAACTCTCCCCGGATTATAAAAAATGGTGTTTATCAATAAAATAATACACCATTTTTTGTTTTTATTCATTAATTTTACAGGCTATGATTTTGTTGTATCAGCCGCATCTATTCTTGCCTGTTCTTTTTCGGCAGTATATTCGGCAATAAAGCCTGTATTGAATTTACCGCTTATAAAAGTTTTGTTTTCGATAATTTCCTGATGGAAAGGAATCGTTGTTTTAATCCCTGTTATAACATATTCTTTTAATGCTCTGTACATTCTTCTTCTTGCTTCTTCTCTGTCTCTTCCCCAGCATATAAGCTTGCCGATCATAGAGTCATAGAAAGGAGGAATTTTGTATCCGGGATATGAGTGAGAATCCACCCTTACACCGAATCCGCCAGGTGCTATGTATCCTCTAATTTCACCAGGAGAAGGCATGAAGTCTTTATCAGGATCTTCTGCATTTATTCTACACTCAATAGCATGTCCTCTAAGTTGAACATCATTTTGAGAGAAAGAAAGTGGTTGTCCTGCTGCTACTTTGATTTGTTCTTTTACTAAATCTATGTTCGAAATCATTTCAGAAACGCAGTGTTCAACCTGAATTCTTGTGTTCATTTCCATGAAGTAATAACTTCCATCTGAGTCAAGCAAGAACTCTATAGTTCCCGCACCTTCATAGTTGATTGCTTTAGCTGCAGTAACTGCGGCATCACCCATTGCTTTTCTGGTTTTTTCATCTATAGCTGGAGAAGGAGCTTCTTCAATTAATTTTTGGTGTCTTCTTTGAATTGAACAGTCTCTTTCGCCCAAGTGAACAACATTGCCAAAGCTGTCACCAATTATTTGTACTTCTATATGACGAGGATTTTCCAGGTATTTTTCTATGTACACACCAGCGTTACCGAAAGCATTTTGAGCCTCTGTTTTACAAAGTCTCATGTTGTCTTCAAGTTCGCATTCGTTCCTGACGATTCTCATCCCTTTTCCGCCGCCACCAGCAGTAGCTTTGATTATTATTGGGTAACCGACTTTTTTAGCAAACGCTTTAGCGTCTTCCACAGTATCAATTAAATCCGTCCCGGGAGTGGTTGGAACATTATTGTCCTGCATGGTTTTTCTTGCAGTGGCTTTATCCCCCATTTTTCTCATCGCTTCAGATGAAGGACCAATAAATTTTATACCATGCTCGCTGCAAATATCAACGAAATCAGGTCTTTCTGCCATAAATCCGTATCCTGGGTGAATAG
>JAEZLC010000021.1 GCA_023435965.1 Cyanobacteria bacterium OH_CDB_58
GCATAACAGCGTTAGTTATGGAATCTGTTTTTATACTTAATCGCTATGAACAGAGCGAAAAAGAGACGCTTGTATCCATTTTGAATGATAACTTTGAAAATTTGTTTGAAATATTTAAAGCAACTAATTTTTCAGAAATAACAGAAAAAGTTGAAACACTTAAAACTGTTTTCAAAAAAAAGGTAGAAAATTCAGAATTTCTTGACTCTAAAGAAATAGAATACTATAAGCAACAAATGCACGACATAATGATAGGTATAAATATTATCTTTTCACACCTGTCAATCCCTTCAATAGACAACGAAATCGTATTTTTGAAAGAAGAAGAGAATACAGAAAACATAAGCGATTTTAAAGATGAAAATAAAGATTCTAAAAATGAACTGAAAGAAAAACTCGATTATTTATCGAGCAATATTTCACAAATCAAAGTTGATCCGACTTATGTTGAAAACTCTCAGAAATGTGTTCTTTCAATACTTAATTACAGTTTGTGTGAAGATATAATTAAAATATACAAAAAAATATTCGATATCTTAGATCAAATAAAAAAACTTGGGATAAAACCAGAAAACGACATTGCAACAATTCTTACCCAAAGCGTTAATATAACAAAAAAAATCATCCTCACCAACGAATCTAGTGAAGAAGAAGATTTAAGCCTGCTTTTCCAAAGGTTATCAATTGTAGAACAAATGATCGACATATCAGAAATCAGTTACTCTGATCAACTTACAGAAGTATCATCAAAAAAAACAACAGAGCCTGAATTTCAAAAAGTTCAAGACTTCTTTAAAAATTTTGAAATCGGGACAATCAAAACCCTTCGTGTAGATACAAAAAAGCTTGATTCTCTATTGGCTCAAACCGGAGAGCTTATCATCAACGGAATCAAGACACAAAAACATCTTAGTGAACTTGATAAATTCAATTTAAGATTATCAGAGTGGAGTACATCACTTAAAAAAACAATAAATTACGTAAAATACTTTGAAAAAAAGGCAACAGCAAAGCTGGATGCAAATGACACTGTGAATACATTTATAAAACAGCTTATGAATTTATTTCAGGGCAACCTCTCAGGAATAAATTCGCTTCTGCACGATGTGAACGAACTTTATAAACAAATCCACGAAGATGATATAAAACTAAGCCACATAATTCTTGAAATCGAAAACATAGCAAAAAGCGTAAGAGTACTGCCCTTAGCGACTGTATTTCATATGTTTCCGAGAATGGTGAGGGATATTGCAGCTGCAAACAACAAAGAAGTGGAATTATTCATCTCGGGAAGCGATACCACCGTTGATAAAAAAATAATTGAAGAAATCAAAATGCCTCTAATTCACATTCTCAGAAACTCTATCGACCACGGCATAGAGTTGCCATCTGAAAGAGCAGAAAGCAACAAACCAAGAGCAGGTAAAATTCACCTTAGTGCAAGGCAGGAAGAAAATAAAATTATTATAGAAATTGAAGATGACGGAACTGGCATAAATATCAAAAAAATAAAAGAAAGAGCTCTTCAAAGAGGACTCCTTACAAATGAAGAAATAAATTCAATGAATGATGAACAAATTATGAACCTCATTTTCTGGCCAGGTTTTTCTACAGGTGAAAAAATTACGGAAATTTCAGGAAGAGGTATAGGACTCGACATAGTTCAAACAAAAATCTCCCAGCTTAACGGCAAGGTAAAAGTGTACTCAATCTTAAACAAAGGTGCGAAAGTTGTAATTGAGCTGCCAGTATCTATGTCCACAATCAAGTCATTTATAGTTACACTAGAAGATCAAACTTTTGCAATCCCTATGAGTGCCATAAAATTTGTCCAATGGGTTGATGAAGAAAAAATATTTGACAAAGACGGCTATAAATCAATAATTGTAGGAAACGAAACAATACCTATTGTCGATTTAGCACAGGTTCTGGGTATAAAAAGGCAACGAACAGAAACAAAGAAAAATATCACTGTAGTAATAATTGAATCAGATAACACAAAAGCAGCATACATTGTTGATCAACTACTTGGTGATCAGGAAATTCTCCACAAAAAGTTCGCCCCGCCCGTGTTTAAACTTAAAAACATCGGAGGTATAACTACACTTGCCTCTGGAGATCTATGTCTGATAATCAACGTTTCAGAGCTTTTAAAAAATACTGTGGCAAAAATCGAGATGCTATCCAATCTGGAGAGAAAACTTATAAGCTCCAAGCAAAACAGTTTCGATCCTTCCAGCCACAATATATTATTAATCGATGATTCTAAAATTACATTAACTTTGTTAAACAAAATCCTCGCAAAACAAGGATATCAAGTAACAGCAACTCAAAATCCGCACGATGCACTTGAAAAAATCAAATACGATCAATTCGATTTAATAATAACAGATATCGAAATGCCAACTTTAAACGGAATAGACATGATAAAATACATCAAAAATAACGAACAATTCAGCTCTATCCCGATAATGATAATATCGACAATTCCTTCCAAAACAATAAAAGACAAATTAAAAGATTTGAATATTAATTCATACATAAACAAATTATCGTTTGAAAAAAATGAATTTTTATCAAAAATAGAAGGAATATTAAAAGCATACGCAAAAAAATAAAGGGCTATCTATCATAACCCTTTATTTTATATCTTATACGCGTCTTTTGCGAGCTGCTTCAGATTTGCGTTTTCTTTTGATACTTGGTTTTTCGTAGCGTTCACGGCGTTTAATTTCAGATAAAATTCCAGCTTTTTGGATTTTTTTCTTAAATCTCTTAAGAGCGCTTTCGATACTTTCGTTCTCTCCAACTCTAATTTCCGGCATTCGTTTTTCACCACCTTTTTAATGACTTAATGTTTCGTTAAAAGCATCGTATCACGCACATTTTTTTATTTCAAGTAGTTTGTTTAAGGATAATGATATTCTTGATGAAAAAGAATACTTAAATTTTAAAATAGTTTTTTATATCAGCCAACAATTCTTCACACGCATCGACCAAAGCTTCATAAGTAGATTCATTTTGAATGACATAACTCCAATCCGATACACCATCTAAAGCAACTTCTGTAGTATCATCAGATTTTACAAGTTGCCCTCTTTGAGCACGTGCCTTTTCAGATGATTCCACCCTTATTCTGTAGGCGTTATTTTGTTTGAATACGTCATACTCTCTTGGCATTCTTACATCAGGAACAATTATATTCCCTTCTTGTTGAACAACAAACTTTAACCAAAAATCGGGATCCATTGCTCTTCCTTTATCACCCAACGCAATTAGATCAGGACGATAAACGGATTTATTATTTTCAATTTCTTCCAATGTCAAACCTGTTTGATTTGAATACTCAATTTTTATGGCATCCCCAAGACCAATTCGTCTAAAGCCGCTCAATTTTTCAAGCAAAATTTTTGCAACGGTATCTTTTCCGGAAAACTGTTTTCCTGAAAGAACAATAATTTTATCAGCCATATTAAATTTCTACTCGTCGCCTTTAATGCTCAAACTAATCCTTCTATCGTCAGGATTAAATTTAAGAATTGTTGTGTTGATTTTATCTCCAACTTTAAGGATTTTTCCTGTTTGATTTTGATAATCAACAAGCTCATTATTTGGCAATAAAGCTTCAACTCCTGCAAAAACCTCTACAAAGGCACCGAAGTGTTTAATTCTTGTGATTACACCTTCCAATTTATCGCCTTCTTTAATTTGGTTTTTAGCTTCAATCCAAGGATCTTTTTCAAGATTTTTAAGGCTTAAGCTCACTCTTTGTTTGTCATGGTCGATTCCAATGACTTCAACCTCAACAACATCAGATATTTTAAGAATATCTGAAGGATGATCTACCCATCTCCAAGAAATCTGAGACAATGGCAATAATCCATCAATTCCGCCGATATCAATGAAAGCACCGAAGTCTGTAATTCTTACAACTTCACCTTTTACTACTTTGCCCACTTCTATCTGAGCAAATGTATCTCTTTTGGTTTCTTCCTTATCATCAGCATATACTTTTCTGTTAGAAAGAATAAAGTTGCCTTGCTGAGCGTCCATAGTAAGAATTTTAAGATCAATCTTTTCTCCGACAATATTATCAAGAGACTTCGCTCTTAAGTGGCTAGAAGGAACAAATCCTCTCACGCCTTTAACTTCTACCAAAATACCGCCTTTAACAACTGATGCTACGATACCTTCAACGGTAGCATCCTGAGCCTTAAGGTCTTCAAGCTCTCTCCAGTTGTACGCCATAGCGACTTTTTTATATGAAAGCATAAATCTGCCTTCATCGTCTTCTTCTTTAATAATTAAAAATTCGTATTCTTTACCTTTTTCCAAGGTATTTTCGATAGAGACATCAGAATTGACTCTGGCTTCTCTAGCAGGAACTATACCTGTTGTTTTAGCTCCGATATCGACGATAACGCCTTCTGAGTCATAAGAACAGACTATACCTTTTACCAAATCACCTTTTTGAAAGCTGTAGTCATACTTCTGCAGCAATGATTCGAATTCGACATCTGTCAATTTTTCTTCTGTGTTCATTTGATGTTCTCCAAAAACTATCCGATTAGTCTAATCCATTATAACAAATTTAGTATTTTATGGATAATTTTTTTATTACAAAACTTCACATATGTTAATAAAGCCCTTCAAAACGATTGAAGAGCCTTATTATTTCTAAAATACGTAAGCTGCGAAAAGAGCTGCACCCAACTGATTGTTTTTAAGCTTTCTCAGTGCTCTGGATTCGGTCTGCCTGATGCACTCTTTTGTAACCCCGTAATACTTTCCAATCTCTTCAAGAGTCTGTCTTGCACACTCCCCAAGTCCAAAACGCAGTTTTAGAACCTGTTGTTCTCTTTCTTTCAAACAATTTAACAATTCAAATATATCGCTCTGAAGAGCCTCATACTCAACAATATTCTGCACATTTGTCTTTTTATCTTCTATAATATCACCCAGACAAACATCTCCTTGCCCGTTCAAATCATAATCAGCTTCTAGGGAAAAAGTTTTAGAATAAGCATTTAGATAAGTTTCGATTTTCTCTGAAGAAATGTTCATCTTGCGCGCAACCTCTTCAACCTTGACGGCTGCACTGTTTTTTTGCTCCATTTCTGATTTTATTTTCGAAAATTTTGAAAGTGTTTCCTGAATGTAAACAGGGACTTTCATACTGTGTGACTGTTCCGAAATAGCTTTAAAAATTGCCTGTTTTATCCACCAGGAAGCATAAGTTGAAAATCTATATCCAAGCTTGTAGTTAAACTTTTCAGCAGCAACCATAAGTCCCAAGTTTCCTTCCTGAACAAGGTCTATCATAGGCAAATTGCTTGCGTGTACGATTTTTTTTGCAATATTTACCACCAATTTTAAATTTGACTGAATAAGTTTCTGCCTAGACTCTAAGCAACCCTCTTTTGCCTTTTTGGCAAAATCCAACTCTTCTTGTGCACTAAGAGTTTTGTAAGCGGAAATTTCTTTTAAGTAAAACTTCAAGCTTTCGTCTGACACTGCTGGTATTGTAAGATTTTTAGACGGATTAGTTCTAAGATCAGCATTTCCCATAGTTAGTCTCCTATATTTACACTTCACACTAAATTTTGATTCACTCACACAATCGTAATACCCTGCGTTATGCTCAACTTAATAGTATTAGATAAATTACAGGTCAAATGAGCCTAAAGACAGAATAAAAAAAGCCAAAACAGCTTCTTTCAGGGTCATATCAAGGCCTGATCTAAAATTAAAAACGGATTCAAAATAAGCAAACGGATATACGATTTATATATTCTTAATATATCACCTAGTATATACTTTTGCAAGTCTTTTGTTAAGTTATATTAAATCACAATTCTTTTTTGAACATTTTCTGTAATATTTGTTAACATTATCTCAGCGTAAACTTAGTATTAAGTTGCTTGTAATTATTGATTACAAGGCTCTTTTAATGCTAATAT
>JAEZLC010000030.1 GCA_023435965.1 Cyanobacteria bacterium OH_CDB_58
ACACAATCGCACCAAAAATTTATAGAAATATGTATAGAAAATAATAAAGAGATATTTGTAAAAGTCGTTTTTGATGAAAATATTACAGAAGAAGAAATTCAAAACTGCATCAAACTTGTAGAAAAAAACAATATTCCACTTGTCCTTCAACCGGTTATGATAAAAGATAAAATCAAACCGTCATCATCTGATATGGTCGCTATATTCAGAAAGTTCTTAAACAAATACAACAACACGCGAATAATTCCTCAAGTTCACAAGTTTTTAAAAGTTGAATAATTATTTAATTTAATATTATAATAATTACATATTTATCGAGGAGAAATTTGTGTCTAAATTAAGTTTAGCAGCTACAGCAATTGGAAGTTTGCCACACAGCGATGAAAAGAACGCAACCACTATTATATGGGATGCATTCAAAGAAGTACCCTTTTGGCCACAACTGTCAAAAGTTTCTAACCTTGAAGATATGATTATTCAATACACTCAAAATATTCCCGGCATGGAAATAAATATAGAAGAACAAATTTTCGTATTTAACCCTGAATCTGAAGACTTTTTCGAAAAACTTGAAGAATTCTACTTAGATTATGACGAAATTGTAAACGAAAAAAACTTAGAAAAACTGGACAAATATGGTATTCACGCACCTTATACCAGCAGTATAGAAAATTTTTGCAACAATTTAAAAAGTGAAAAACCTGATTTTGCAAAAGGACATATAACAGGTCCTTTTACTTGGGGTACAAGCATTTGCGACAAAGACAACAAATGT
Organism: Cyanobacteria bacterium OH_CDB_58; assembly: GCA_023435965.1. Taxonomy (GTDB): domain Bacteria; phylum Cyanobacteriota; class Vampirovibrionia; order Gastranaerophilales; family Gastranaerophilaceae; genus JAEZOG01. The sequence goes on from JAEZLC010000030.1 coordinate 776, forward strand.
ATTTTTTACGATGAAACCTATAGGGATATTTTAATAAAAGCACTTGTTCTAAAAGCTATATGGCAAGTTAACAAGTTTAAGGAAGCCCATAAAGACACCACTCCAATAATATTTATTGATGAACCGACAATGAGCCAGTTTGGAACATCGGCCTTTATAACAGTTCAAGAAGACTATATTGTTGATAGTTTAAAGGAAATAACAACAGCAGTTCAAGAATTCGGAGGACTGGTAGGAGTTCATTGCTGCGGAAAAGCAGACTGGAATATGGTTTTAAAAAGCGGCATTAATATTCTTAATTTTGACGCTTATTCTTTCTCAAAAAATCTCACCGTCTACTCGGAACAGATAAAAGACTTTATTTCAAGAGGCGGTTATATTGCTTGGGGGATCGTTCCAACACTTGATGTTGACGCGTTATTGTCAGCAACAAAAGAATCACTCCTAGAAAAGCTTGAAGAAGGCATTAATGCCCTCGCGGCAAAAGGTGTGGATAAAAATCTTATCCTCAGACAAAGCATGGTAACTCCATCTTGCGGTGCCGGATGCTTAAGCCCAGAGCTTGCTGAAAAGGCAATGAGCCTGACTATAGGAATATCAGAAGAATTGAAAACGAAATACGAGGGGATTTAATGACGTTAACAATTGCGATTACAGGAAAGAGCGGAAACGGTAAAACAACAATAACAAAGGGATTTTACCATATTTTTAAAGAATATTATCCTGAAAAATCAATATTATTGTTCGATAATGATCTTGCCAGCGAATTAGGACACAGTTTTGGCAAAGACATAAGAAATACGGTATACGGCATCAGAAGCGGAAAACACGAATACAAGACAGGTATACCTGAACAAATGACAAAACAAGAATACGTTGAGTGGGCTCTTGAAGATATTCTTGAAGCAGTTGATGAAAATACTGATATTCTTGTTTCTTGGCTTGTTGCGTCAAAGGATTGCAGGTGCCCCATTACAAAACAAATTAACGACGCACTGGTAAAATTAATAAGCCGTTACGACATCGTCATTTTTGATTGCGAATTTGACCTAAAGTACCTTTATCAGCTTGTAGATATTGACATAGATGTTACATTAATCGTTGCTCAAGCATCAGAAGAATCTATTCATCTTGCAAAAAGAATCGAGGAATTCTCAGCAAAACACGCAGCAGGAAACCAAATGGGAGTTATATTAAACAAGGTTAAAGAAGGCGAAATTGAGCCTATCTACGAACTTTTACAAAAATATAACCTGGACACAATTGGTGTAATTCCGGATGATAATAATTTAAAGGAAAACCCAATCAAAAAAGAATCAGAAGTGGTAATAAATGCCATAAAACAGTTTTATTACAGACTTAACATCCCAAAATTATAGGAGAATCAAATGACTGTTATTTTAGACGGCAAAGCACTTTCTGCAAACATCCTCCTAAATTTGGAGTCAGAAATTAAGAAACTTGAAAAGAAACCAAAACTTGCTGTAATTCTTGTTGGCGAAAATCCCGCTAGTCAGATATACGTAAAAAACAAACAAAAAACCGCACTCCAAATAGGAATAGAATCGCTGGTCATTGATTTGCCTGAAACTATTTCAGAAGATAATTTAATTGAGCACATTCATATATTAAATGAAGACAAAAACATAAATGCAATATTAGTACAATTGCCTCTGCCTAAGCATATCAATGTTAACAGGGTTATCGAAAATATTGAACCGACTAAAGACGTTGACGGATTCCACCCACTTAATGCAGGCAAGCTTGCAATAGGACAAACCCCTTACGCCTACCCTTGTACTCCAAAAGGAATTATTAAATTGCTGGAGGAATACAAAATAAATCTTGAAGGAAAAAAAACTGTTGTTGTTGGCAGATCAAACATAGTAGGAAAACCTTTAGCTCAACTATTATTGAGCAAAAATGCCACTGTAACAATTGCCCACAGCAAAACTGAAAACCTGAAAGAAATGACGAAAAACGCAGACATAATTTTTTCCGCTATCGGACAAGCAAAGTTCATAACTCAAGACATGGTCAAGGACAATGTTATTGCAGTAGATGTTGGAATTAACAGGTGTGATGGCAAACTATGCGGCGATATAGATTTTGAAAATATAAAAAGCAAAGCCGACTTCATCACCCCAGTTCCAGGAGGCATAGGACCTATGACAATAGCAATGCTTATGCAAAATACGCTGGAACTATACAATTTACAAAATCAAATTTAAAAAGGGACTTGATAGTCCCTTTTTAATTATGCTCCTACATAGTTTTCGTATTGATGATTTGGGTCAATAAATGCATAAACATTATTCCATCTATTTTGCCAACCTTGTTCAAAGACAGCTTGTGACGGGTCATTTGCTACAATATTGATATATTTCTGTTTTCTAAGTTGCATAAACTTATCTACATCACCGCCGCATTGTTCTAGTAGGTTTTGAGCACCGCCTACTCCGTGGTTAACTGCAGCATCGAAGACAGCAAATGCTAGCTTAGGGTCAGTTTTTGCAATATTTTCTGCACCTGATGCCTGATAATAATTTTGGTAGTAGATTTGTTTTGCTTCTTCTTTTGTTATATTTCTTACATCTGCATTTTGATTGCCCGTATACGCTCTATACGTACCTTCTGTTATACCAAAGTTAGTCATTCCACCTTTATCATTAGCATGGTTAGAGAAACCACCTTCAGAGCCAAATACATGGTCTAACAT
>JAEZLC010000039.1 GCA_023435965.1 Cyanobacteria bacterium OH_CDB_58
CAATATAGATATACTATTCCCGTTTTTTATTCAATTTCAACACTATATATACAGTATATAAAATTCAGAACTTATATACTTATATAATGAAAAAAATATAAAAAGACAGATAATCGAATTTATTCAGACTTCTTCTTAAAGCTAGATATATCAATAACTTTATTCACATCTTCAGGTAGATAGTGCTCACATGTGTTCCAGAGGAGTTTCTCTTCTGGTTGTGACAACTCTTCTGATATAACCTGTTTATTACAATAGCCTTTTAACATATTTGTTGTTCCATCGATTTTTGCTGAAAAATACGCACATGTCTGACAAATTTTTATCCTAAATCCGTGATCAAAAAGCTTTTCAGAGATATTTCTTATTGCATCACACATTCTTATATATGAGTCTGTTTCGTATCTCTTCTTTTTAAATCTAAAAATTACCTTAACTAAACCGTCTTCTGAAATAAGATCTAGCTTGCAAGGCAAGTTATTCTTCCCATCTGTGACCTCAACATCGATTGTTGCTTTTTCGATATTTGCTTCATTTTCATCTGTTAAAGAGGGAATTTTAAATAATTTTCTAAGAAAAGTTTTTTTTAAATACCTGTCATAAACTGAATAAAACGGGAATGCTATTAAATATTTTAGAGAAACAACACCCGCATTCAACAAGAAAGCAGAAGCTATGAATGAGCCTAACAGTAGAGCACCTATTGCAACTACAAAATATGGTTCGAATAAAAATACGTAGTTAAATGAAAATACAGCAATCCAAATATAGAACAATATAATTAATAATATATTAGGAGAAAGCATTGATATTATAAATTCAGAAAACTTCCAGTTTGAACTAAACATCAATGGTACACAATGCTTAAACAAAGAAAGCTTAAAAGGCACATCAGGCTTTTTGAAATTAAAATCATTTACATCCGCCCAAGTTTTTATGTAGGGAGAATATGTAGAAATGTAGTTGTTTCTTGCCAGCAGAATCGTGTATTTAAGTTCGCTGTTTGTATCTTTAAAGTCCACACATTTAATTTTTTCCAATACTTCCTGCTTTATTGCCAAAACATCGGAATCAATTCTCGTAACCAAACCCAATACAGAACGGCCGGTTTTTATTATGTTATTTCTATATTTATTAATAGTGTCAAGCATTCTGAACTTGAAACTGTCTTCTTCTGAAACTACTGTAGTAGAGCCCACAACAACATCGTTAGTGAATAAAGCAGAATTTACACTCGCCAAGAAGTTCGTATCTACTATTCTGTTTGCATTTAAGAAAATAAAAGCATTCACGTTCTGAAACGAAATCAGCCTCTCAAGAAGCCAAGATATTGATTCGTCTTTTCCGACTGGTGCACCCTCTGAAAGTCTCCATATCTTTGCACCTCCGACGAACTCTAACATGTTTGCTGAGTTGTCAGTACAATTATCTAATATAATGTGTGTTTGGTAGTTAGATTTAGGATAATTCTGTTTATTTAGCTGCTCTAATAGGGGAACAACCGTTTTTTCATTATTTTGTGCATAAATAACAACTACTAAATTATTATTATATGCGTTTGTCATGTATTTTTGTCTTATGTCGAGCCTTCTTTTTTTAGAGCTCATAAAGACCACAACAGCAAAACATACTGCAAAAGCAATAATATAAGTAAAAATCAGAATTAAAATGTTTATATATATGTCTATCATAGTAACCTCGATTTATATTTTATTTAAAACAAATTAAAAAATCCACTTAAAATAATAAAAATACAATTTAATATCAATAATTTGTAAATTTTTATTAATATTTTAATTAAAATAGTAAACTTTTTTTTTCAGGTGAATTATTATAGATGTAACAAATCCCCAAATCTCCTCCCAAGATTATTAAGTATTAGCTGCTAATGCAGCTATTTTTTTGTCTTTTTTTGGCATATTTGAATAAAAACTTGCATTAAAAATGAATTTTTTAGAAAAAAAGTCTTGATAAAGAATATTTATGGGTTATTATTAGATTGAAAACTTATGCGCCTGTAGCTCAGTTGGATAGAGTGTTTGGCTACGAACCAAAAGGTCGGGAGTTCGAATCTCTCCAGGCGCGCCACTAAAAAGACTTGTTCAAAAGTCTTTTTTTTCGTTTTTATAAGAGCTGAGTCCACTCTCGATATTTATTACAAAATTTAGTTTTTTTTTGCCTCCCTAAGATACTTTATGCTATACCACTAACAAGACCACTAATTGGAAATATAGGGTTTAAAAACAGATGGGGCAAAAAATGAACTTAAAATACATTTGGGAAGAAATTAAAGCTAATAAGAAATTTTACATTTCTTTTAGCGTTATCGCATTGTCAATAGTAATATTGGGATTATGCATAGACTTGAAAAATTTTGGTCTTAACCTATTATCATGTCTTTGTTTTCTTTTTGTGGGCTCAATGTTTACTTTATTAATAGTTGATAACCATTACAAATTACATAAAAAAGAACAATGGGCGGAGGTTAGCAAAATAACTTTATGACAAATAAATCTTCACTTAATATTAACAGTTATATCTATTGCATATAGCTACATAAACCCAGATAAGTACTACCTTATAAAAGAACAATATCTGTCAAGCGCAGAAACAAATGACGGAAAAACTCTTTATATTGTATTAGAAGAATTATTAAAAAAAGACAATATTGAATTTATTAAAAATAATTATTATGAAAGACTGAGTATTTTTCAAGACCATTCGCAAAAAGTACTAAGTACTTTAAATGCAATATTATTGCAAAGAATGCTTAAATATTTAACTGAAACGGAAAAAGAAAAAGAAAAAATTGATGTAACTGCATATTTAATTGAAAGCCTGCTTTCTCTTGAAAATGAATTTCATATGAACTACATAGACAGAAAATACAGAAAAACTGATGACTTAACCATTAATAGCTTGATTAGACAATTATCTATGGCTATAAACTCAATACACATGTTTAATTGGATATTCAATGAAGAGTCTAACAATGTATTTAACTACTCAAAGAATTTTGTACCTATTGAATCTTTTATTGAACTAACAAATAATTATTTAGAATATACCCCCGGGGTAACCCGGTCTCAATCCGCCACATTCTCTTTTTCCCAAATTGATTAAAAAACTAAAAAACCATTCAAACGGTGTAAGTCAGCGGATTTGGTTTATGCAAGTATATAATCAAAGATTACACAGGTGAGACATCATGAAAGAGTTAAAAAAGAATTTAAAAAACTATTTACTTGCTAAATATGCAGAAAAAAAGATCGCTAACATCAACTCCAATATAACTTCTAACATCCCCTGGATAAAAAAGAAACACCTCAGTAACACCATCAACACACACTGTTTGGTGCTTTTAGATTCATTGCTGGAAAAAGAATGCGAGCTTTCGTTTAGGGAGAAAAAATTCCTTTTCGACAAAATAATGAAATACTCTATTCAAAAAGGTGAAAGTGTACTAAAAGCTAACGGTAAAGTAAAAATAATCAAGCCCTTATTGAGATTGAACTCTTTTATTGTATACGACGAAGTTATTAAGGGCCTATTAGAGAAAAAGTCGAGAAAATCAATACTTTTCAATATAGAAAAACAACTTTTGCAAATACAGGAAAAAATCGATTCAGACATCGACGCTGAAGAAATATTACAAGAAAAAATCAGTGCGTAAAAAAGCAATTTTATTTGTTGTATAATGTAGTAATACTAGATTACATAGACTTGGATTAAGAAGAAACATGATAACAACAAATAAACTAGCCGTGAAGTTTGGAAGCCAAACATTATTTGAGAACGTAACTGTAAAATTTTCTCCCGGAAACTGTTATGGATTGATAGGTGCAAATGGTTCAGGAAAAAGTACATTTTTAAAGGTTCTCTCTGGAGAAATCGATTCGACATCTGGAGAAGTGCACATCCAGAAGGGTCAAAGGATTGCTGTATTAAAGCAAAACCACTTCGAATTTGATGAATACAAAGTCATCGATACCGTAATTATGGGGCATAAAAAGCTATATGACATTATGCAAGAAAGAGAACAGCTCTACGCTAAAGCGGACTTCAACGATGCTGACGGACTAAGAGTAGCGGATTTAGAAACAGAATTCGCCGAACTTGATGGTTGGCAGGCAGAATCTATGGCTGCAACATTATTAAACGACTTGGGCATAAGCAATGACTACCACTACTGCTTGATGAGTGAACTCGCTGGAAGTGAAAAAGTAAGAGTCCTTTTAGCACAAGCATTATTTGGAAACCCTGACATTCTTCTATTAGATGAACCTACAAACCACTTGGATATAAACACAATCGTATGGTTAGAAGAATTCCTAATAAACTTCCAAAACACGGTAATTGTTGTATCTCACGACAGAAAATTCTTAGATAGAGTATGTACTCATATTGCTGATATTGATTACGGAAACATCCAAATTTATCCTGGTAACTATTCATTTTGGTCTCAAGCAAGCCAATTGATACAAAAACAAAAAGAAGAACAGAACAGAAAAACCGAAGAGAAAATGGAAGAACTGAAAACATTTATCGCAAGGTTTAGTGCAAACGCGTCAAAGGCAAAACAAGCTACTTCAAGAAAAAACATATTAGATAAACTGACACTTGAAGATATTAAACCGTCTTCAAGACAATACCCGAGAATTAGATTTAACTATGTAAAAATCCCGGGGAAAGATGTTCTCCATGTAAAAGAACTGACCAAGTCAGTTGACGGAAACAAACTCTTTAATAACCTTACTTTTGAAATACATCAAGGTGAAAAAATTGCATTTATTGCAAAAGACCCTCTAATTATAACTACGCTATTTCAAATCCTTGCAGGAGAAGTAGAACCAGATAGCGGAGACTTCAAATGGGGCGTAACAGCTACTCATTCATACTTTCCGAAAGATAACAACAAATATTTTGATACGAAAATAAACCTTATAGAATGGCTGGCTCAATACTCTCCAGATCAGCATATAAGCTTCCTAAGAGGCTATTTGGGAAGAATGTTGTTTTCCGGTACGGACTCTGAAAAAAGTGCAAACGTTTTATCAGGGGGAGAAAAAGTCAGATGTATGTTTGCAAAAATGATGGTTGCCGAAACGAATGTGCTCATTTTTGATGAACCAACAAACCACTTGGACTTAGAAGCCATAACATCTTTAAACAACGCCCTAATTGATTTTAGCGGAACAGTATTGTTTACATCTCAAGACCATCAATTCATACAGACAGTTGCAGATAGAATAATCGAAATATCACCTACAGGATGGATAAATTCTCACTACAAATACGACGAATACATCGTCAATCCTGATATTAAAAAGAGAAAAGAACAACTATACAAACAAGCATGCAGCGTTAAATAAAGTAAAAAGATGAGAAATTTCTCATCTTTTTTATTTTAAATTATATCAAGGTTTAAAAGCTTCATTAATTCTGGTTTTGGTTTTTGTATGACGTTATCCCCGCAAGAACAGCTTGATTTTTTACAACTTGAGCTCTTTTTATCTCCTACACAATTGCAGTCCTCAGAGGTATTATTGCAATTACATTTTTTTTGTTTATGATCTTCCATGATTGGTTCCTTAATAGTCTCTCTTTTTAAAAGTACAGCTAAAATGAGAGAATAATATTACCCATTACTCTAATATTTTAAGGACAAAAAGATTAAGTATTTAGAATTTATTGTGAATTATCAGTAATTTTTTGAATAGAAAAACCGGGAACTCTTGTTTTCTTAATCATTTTTTCAGTAAGCTCATACCAATAATCCGGAATCTCATTAGGCATCATATAAAGAGTATTTTCCTCTTGTTGACGGATGAAACTGGTATTCTTAAATTTATTAATCACTTTAGTTTTTTCTGGTTCAGCTAAATTTGGAAGAGTAAGAACCTGCAAGCCATCATCAACAACTGCAGTTACTTTAGTAAAGCCTCTTTCGATATAAGTAAGTAAAGAAGTCGGAGAAACTCCACTTCTATAATGAAAGACTTCTTCTCTTGTACCTTTCTCTGTGGACCAAGATTTGATTCTTTGAGAAGCAGTACCATTTTTAATTATGAATTCTGTAGATACTTCCGGCCTCATCTCTTGAAACTCCCTAGGAGTTATAGGAACAAAACCCTTATCAGTAAGTGCGTAACCACCATACTCTTTATTAGCAAGGTCATCTAATACTTTTTGCGGGGAATCAAAATCAATATATTTATTTTTTTTCAAAACCAATTTATTAAAAAAAGTACCAATTCCATAAAAAGGAATCTGTGCAATGGAACCTAAATTTGTTTGTTGAACTTCGAGCGTAGAAGGC
>JAEZLC010000205.1 GCA_023435965.1 Cyanobacteria bacterium OH_CDB_58
TGTAATTTTGTTACAACCCAGGAGAAAAATCTCATACTCAAAGCCGTAAGCTTAACGAATCCATCTATCACATATTTATCAATAAAAGACAATATATTGCAGATTAAATTAAAAATCTTATTAACTAATAGCTGATAAAACTCATCTATATAGAATTTTTTATATGAAAGATTATAAACAAACCTTGGCAAGAAATTATTATATCTCTCAATTCTGACGATAATATAACTGATACTCAGAGCAAAAAGGCCAATACTCAATGATAAAATGATCAAACCGATATTGCTATGTTCTATGACCTGCAATCCAAGTGGATTTATGAAACTAAAGAAAGGTTTGGCAAATATAAATCCTATAAAAACCGAAGGCACTGCCAAAAATACAATCGAAGCATTCATTGAAAACGGAGTTTTGGAATGAATTAGTGCAGTTCTTTCTTCTCCTTCAAATACCAAAAAGTAAGACTTAAAAATATAAAAACTACTTAAAAAACTTATGGTTAAGAAAGTCATCAGCAAAAACAAATTATGCTTTTCATAAACTGCTGTTAATAGTGCTTCCTTAGAGTCAAATCCACTGAAAAACATACCAGATAGAGCAAACGCTCCAATCAAATAACACGTTGCGCACAGAGGAAGTCTTTTTCTTAATCCTCCCATTTTTCTCATATCTTGAACATCACCCAGATACTTAATTATTACGCCGGAACTTAAAAACAAAAGTGCTTTAAAGAATGCATGCGTTGTTAAGTGAAAAAGAGCAGCAGATGGTGCTAAAAGCCCTAAGCCAACGAACATAAGACCAAGTTGTGAAGAAGTTGAATATGCGAGCATCTTTTTTATATCAGACTGTGTTATTGCAAAAAATGCAGTTATCAAAGCCGTAAAAAGACCTATAAATAATATCGTATCCATAACGGCAGAAGACATAATAAATAAAGGATACATTCTCACAATCAAAAAGATTCCAGCCGCAACCATTGTTGCTGCATGGATAAGAGCACTTATTGGTGTTGGAGCTTCCATAGCATCTGCCAGCCAAATATGCAGAGGGAATTGTGCAGATTTTGCGATCGCACCCATCAACAGCAAAAGAGAGATTACATAAAATGCCACACCATCAGTATAGGCAAATATTTGTTCAGCTATATCCTGCATACTCGAAAAAGATAAAAGGTCAGAACCAGGCGAATTTATGTAGTTTAAACTTAAATAAATTAACGCGACTATTCCTAAAAGCAATCCTGTATCACCAATTCTGTTTACGATAAATGCTTTTGTTGCGGCTTTTGAGGCCGAATATTTCTTAAACCAGAACCCGATCAATAAATAACTGCTCACACCGACTAATTCCCAGAAAAGATAAGTCTGTATTAAATTTGGGCTCATAATCAAACCGGCCATAGAGAAATTAAAAAGGTTCAAGTATATATAATACTTCGTAAAATTCTTATCCTTGGCCATATATCCGTGCGAGTATAATTGAACGATTATACTGACACCCATCAATATAATAAGAAATAATGCGGAAATTTTATCTAACAGAACACCAAGATATAAATTCAAACTTCCTGCTGAAAACCAAAGGAAAGTTTCTTCTACCACCTGATGAGATCCTGTTATAAAATTAAGCATCAATATTATAGAAAAAACCAGCCCGACTGAAGTTGAACCCAAAGTAAGCAAAGTAGTCAGTCTTTTGGATTCCATAAAACCACTGTTTGCATTTAACACCAATATTAAACTTACCCATATCGGTAAAAATAAAATTATTAAAATGTTATCAGTAATGAATTCCATTAACCTTTTAATTCTCCAATTTTCTCACTATTTACCGTATGCTTATGCCTAAATATACAAAGTAAAATCGCTATCCCAACAGCAACTTGAGCTGCTGAAACGGCGGTAATAAACAAGGCAAAAATCATGCCATGTACAAGTAATCCATCATTGTAACTTGCAAATGCAACAAAATTTATATTAACCGCATTAAGCATTAATTCTACGCATATTAAAATTTTTATTATATTTTTTGAAACAATAACACCAAATAGCCCTATGCAGAATAAAGCCAAGGCAATAAATAGGTAATGAGGCAAGCCTACATTCAGAATGAAACTAAAAATATCTTCTATCATTTACCTTCACTCCTTTTAAAAGTCAAAATAACTGCAAGCCCTATAACTGCAACAAGCAAAAATACTGAAAGTAATTCAAAAGCAAAAATATAATTCGTAAAAATTCCTTTGGCGATAGAATAAGTGGTATCAAGCATCACTGATATTCTTGGAGAAACAATGAAACAATCAATCTCGTTTCTAGAATCTTCAAAGGCAAAAATCAATACAGACATAAAAAGCATGAATATACCGCCCATCGCAATTAATGTCCTTGGAGCAATTGCAATATAGAGGTTTTTTTCTTTATGATATCCTGTCAGCATTATTGAAAAGATAAAAAGGATCGAAACAGCAATACCATATATCGCAATTTGAACAGCAGCGTTAAATGGAGCGTTAAGCAAGAAGAAAACAAAACCCACTGTAATAAACGCTATAAAGGCAAAAACCACAGAATAAATTATCCTAGGCGAAAAAATTACTCCGAGTGCCGAAAACAACAGGATTGAAGAAATCATATAAAATAGTATTTGAGATAAAACTTCCACAATTAGTTCCCTTTTAAACTTAACAATAAGTCGCTTTTATTCAACGAAGCCAGCTCGTAATTTTTTGTCATTTTTATTGCGTTTTCGGGGCAATGTTCAACACAGTTTCCACAGAAAATGCAATGAGAAATGTCAATCTCATATTTGGTTACTTTAAATTTACCATGTTCGTCTTTTTCGCGTTCAATCTTTATCAAATCTTTACAAGGACAGACTCTCTGGCAAATACCGCAACCAGTACAAAGAGATTTTCCTTTTTCATCGTAGTTAAAACCTATTTTTCCTCTAAATCTATCATTTACAGGTCTTTTTTTCTCAGGATATTCAAGAGTAACTCTTTTCCTAAAGGCATTTTTCAAAACTGTCCAATGCCCTTTACCCATTGATAAAAAGAAATTAACTATTTTTCTGACCATCACAACACACCCCAAATTTTGAAATATTTAATCACACAAACAACAAAGAAATTAAAAATAGACAGAGGTAAAAGAATTTTCCAAGCGAATTCAGTCAACTGATCAGCTCTGAGTCTTGGTAGAGTTGCTCTTACCCACATTATTAAAAACAGAGTTATTGCTGTTTTGAAAATTAACCAACAAAACTGTTCTATATAAACCAAAAACTGAGTTAATACAAAGCCAAAGTTTAATTTTTCTACTATGTAAAACCCAAATGGAGATAAATAACCACCAAAAAATAAGGTAGCTATAAATGTACTGATGATAAAAGTAGCTGCATATTCACCCAGGAAAAACATAGCAAACTTCATGCCGGAATATTCAGTGTTATACCCGCTTACCAATTCACTTTCGGCCTCAGGTAAGTCAAATGGAGTCCTGTTCATC
>JAEZLC010000052.1 GCA_023435965.1 Cyanobacteria bacterium OH_CDB_58
GGATTAACAAGGTATATATTGCCAATATTTTTAGACTTTTATGTTGTACAGCAAATAATAGTAGGAATAGCCATTATAGCAATTTGCCCATCTGCAGCAACTTCTGCAGCATGGTCACAAGTTTCAGGAGGAAATATTTCTCTGTCACTGGGAATGATACTATCCAGCACTCTGCTAAGCCCATTTATATCTCCTTTTATATTCAAAAACTTCACCTATTTTACGCAAGGGGAAGTACAATCAAGGTTACTGGAAGTATCTCAAACGGGTACAAGTTATTTTATGACTTATGTTGTGGCTATTCCTTGCCTTTTAGGATTAATAGGGCATTTTATTTTTGAAAAAAAAGTATTAAAATTTGAAGAATTTTTTAAACTATTTAATTTTACAGGACTGACTGTTTTAATGTACACGTTGAATTCAACGGTACTTCCGGACATCTTTCTTGGAAATATGAAGTTTATAATGATAATATTTCTTATCCTTTGCGCTTGCGTTCTCAATATCAGCTGGTATATGGGAGGAAAGACACTATCTCAGGTATTTAGAACAGAAAAAAAGGAAAAAATATCTCTCGTTATAGGTATGGGAGTAAAAAATGTAACGGCAGGGCTAGTTCTGGCAAATTACAGCTTTCCGGACTACAAAGTAGCCTTTTTTATAATTATGGCGTATGGGCTATGCGAACTATACCTGGCGAGCAGGGTAAAGTGGTATTTCAGCTTAAATAACTAGAGATATTCTAAAATTTCTTCTTCCGTGACAAAAGAATCATTTTTTCTCATATTTAAATAATACTGGCAGGTAGAACAAGAAATATCTTCTCTTGAGGGCTGTTTATTCATTAGCATTTGTTTTGCATAGGCAAACTTTTCGCTGATTAGTGCATCTTGCAAACCGATATCAAAAACATTTACTCCATAATCATCCTTGAACTGAACACAACAACCCAACAATCTTCCATCCCAGTTTATCTGAGGCTGAGTCCACATTTTTACGCACATGCTGCGAAGGTAGCTTTTTTTATCTTTTAGCAGTTCATCGTTTGAAGGCTTCGTTGTAAGAGCTGTTTCTCTTCTAACAAAGTCCTCATCCTTAATCGGGGAATATGAACTATTCCAGTTGAATTTAAAATTGATTTCCATATTCAATTCTTTAGCCAATTCTTTTGCTCTTGGTATTTCATGCTCATTGTGGCCAAATATGATGAACTGGTATTTTAATGCAGGATAAGTAGAGTCGTGCAATTTTTTATACTTATTAATTTTTTTGATATTTGAAATTACACTCTCAAAATCCCCACCGACTCTGTACTGAGAATAGGTTTCTTGGCTGGTACCGTCTATAGAGCAAGTAATTCTTTCAAATTCGTACTTAACCAAAGCCTCTAAAACTTCATCGCTCACATTGTTAAGGTTAACGCCATTATACGCGGATAATTTTACACCTTTTTCGTAGGCGTATTTTATTATTTTCAACAAATCAGGATTTAAAAATATCTCACCGCTATTTGATAACTCAATCTGTTTTATATAAGGATTTTTGTCCACAAATGAGACAAAATCATCGTATTTTAAAAAGCCGAACCCAACAGCATTATCTTTATTGCCCATATAACAGCATTTACACTTTAATTGACAAATCGTACTGGCTTCAAGCCTTACCGATTTTGGTTTATCTAAATTTACTACCACTATCAAACTCTCTCAATCCGATACTATTATTTGTATCATAATCAAGAGGCTTTATCAACTTTTGAATGCAGTCCAGACCACCTACAAAGAGACGAAACAATATATTGGAAATGGACATATTTCGCATTTTTTGATACTCCTGTTACTGTCTAATACTGTCTAAAAGTGAGGATTTTATATCATCATCTATAAGCTGCGGATTTTCTACAACAATTTTAAATTCTTCAAAAGAATGAGGAAAAGACTTTTCTACAGAATCCAACGCTGATTTTTTAACATTTACAACAGTTGGCTTGCCAACCCCCAGTTCCTTACCTATCTGAGCGTAGGAATATCCATTCACCGAATATATTAGAACTTTTTTCTGTTGTTCGGTTAAAAAGCATAAATATTTATTTAGGTTTTTTGATGAAGCCACGTTATCTATTGTCGGGAACTCAACTCTCAGCTCATTTGAAGCATTAAAAACGGAAGAAAAATCGTCTAACATTTTTTGAGAATAGTAACCGAAACTCTTGAACGATATCCCCATTCTTTCTGATAAATCTTGCTTTTTCGTAATTAATTGACCATTTTTATCAAAAAATATGTCTTCTAAGTTCTTGATTATGTTTGTAAAAACCGGATTATTTTTGTCCTTGTTCAGCTCGATTGTTTTTTCTTTCAACAATTCTAAATCATTCACGAATAGCAATATTTCAGGAAGAGTCGTATCCTTTTGCTTATTTATATTAATTTTATATTCGTCAGCCACCGCTTTTTTAGATTTTTTCTTAATATTGTTCATAAATTCTGATAATCTTTGTTTCGGAATACCAAAATTGTCTGCAATTTTTTGTTGAGTATCAGGCTTGTTGACAAAAATGAAAGATACAATATCTTTTTCTTTTGCACTTAAGTTCATTTTCGAAAGCAAATCTATCATTTCATCTTGAATAGTTTGAAGAGTCGGCTCTTTAGATGTCTTTACCTTTATAGCGGATATAAAATCAAAAGACTCCGGCAAGATGAAAGATGTTAGTTTCAAATAATTCTGAATTTCATACTTTTTTACTATGTTATTGATATTCTTTAATTCTTCATCAGTTTTTAACTCAACAAAATCATCATTTTTTAAAAGCTGTGAATATGCGGATACAATATTAGAAACTGCGTCATCTTTAGTAATCTGCATTTTTTTTGATATTTGATCTATCGAAAGCGCATCAAAAGTAAATAAGCTAATTGCCTGTAGTTCAGTATTCTTTAACGTTTTATTGAAAACATTAACAAGTTCTTCTTTTTCAGCATTCTCAACAACAGAGGCTTCAACACATTGAGATTTGTCTGCCACCTTCTCAGATAGAGAGGATTCATCATCGTCACTAATATTAGCATCCAACGAAACAAGTATCTTATTTTTCAATGGACCTAATATATTATTATATTCCTCTTGTAAAATGCCAATTTCTTTCAAGATTTCCTGATGAGTAGGTTCAATTCCTTTTTGCTGTTCTAATTGCGACTTAGCTCTGTTATATTTTCCTCTTAGTTTGTCAGTGAAACCATTATCACCGTTTTGAGTGCGTAAG
>JAEZLC010000141.1 GCA_023435965.1 Cyanobacteria bacterium OH_CDB_58
ATACAATGGATACATTTATGTGCTCAAACTGGTACTACCATAGGTACGTTGATGCTAAAAACGACAAAAAGCCTTTCGAAAGAGACCTAATTAATTATTGGTCGCCCGTTGATCAATATGTAGGCGGAATAGAACACGCTATTTTGCACCTTTTATATGCAAGGTTCTTCACTAAAGCATTAAGAGATTTAGAACTTCTTGACTTCGATGAACCTTTCAAAAACCTTCTAACACAAGGAATGGTATTAAAAGACGGCTCTAAAATGTCAAAATCTAAAGGAAATACGGTTGACCCGGATGAGATATTTGAAAACTTCGGTGCTGACACGGCTAGATTATTTATTCTTTCTGACTCACCTCCTGCAAGAGACTTTGATTGGTCAGATGCAGGTGTTGAAGGCTGCTATAAGTTTTTAAACAGACTCTGGAAGTTATTTAGTTCTAATCAAAATAACATAACATTAAACTACAACCTTCCTGAAGTATCAGAGTTATCAAAAGAAAATAACGACCTTCTCAGAGAAAGCCATATGGCAATAAAGAAAATTTCTCAAGACATTTCAAACGAGTTCCAATTCAACACTGTTATTTCAAAATATAGAGAATTCACAAACGCAATATACGATTACGTAGGAAACAAGTCTGAGTTTAGCGAACAAGATAAACAGGTTTTCAGTTTTGCAATGATTACTCTTCTAAAACTGGTAGCTCCTGTACTTCCTCATATGAGCGAAGAAATATATGAAGGCTTTGGAGGAACAGGATCAATTCAGAACACTCAATGGCCGACTTACGATGAAGCATTGGCGAAAGCAAGCACCATAACTCTTGTTGCTCAAATAAACGGCAAAGTTAAAGATAAAATCGAAGCAGATTCTGAAACAACAAAGGAAGAGCTTGAAAAAATTGCCTTAGCAAGCCCCAAAATTCAAGAATTAATTGCTGGCAAAGAGATTGTTAAAACTATTGTTGTTCCAGGGAAACTAGTAAACATAGTAGTTAAATAATTAAAAACAATAAAGTCTAAAAAAGGAGCTCGTAAATAGCTCCTTTTTTAAATATCGACATGTTGCATCATACTTATTAAAGTATTTATTGTATTGTTCATATCTACAGAATCAGATACTCTTTGCTGTAAAAAACCATTTATCTCAGGCATTAACTCTATTGCAATATCTAATCTTGGATTGGTCCCAGGAGTGTACATCCCGACATCAATTAAATCTTTATTCTCTCTGTACATCGCAAGCAGTTTTCTCATCTTTGCAGCTGCATCTTTATGATCCTGAGATGCAATCTCAGTGAACAACCTGCTTATACTTCCCAATACATCTATTGCAGGGTAATGGTTCATCTCGGCTACTTTTCTGGACAAGAAAATGTGACCATCTACAATACCCCTGACCGTATCTACAACTGGATCATTAATATCGTCACCTTCCATTAATACTGTATAAAGAGCGGTTATTGATCCTCTCTGGCTGTTTCCGGTTCTCTCTAAAACCTTTTGAAGCCAAGAGAAGATTGATGGCGGATAACCTTTCATCGTAGGAGGTTCTCCAATCGAAAGCCCTACCTCTCTTCCAGCCATTGCACAACGGGTAACCGTATCTGTCATCAAAAATACTTTTTTGCCTTGGTCTCTAAAATATTCACAAACAGCAGTTGCCGTCTGAAGGCACTTCATACGGATTAACGGCGGCTGGTCACCTGTAGAGCAAACCAAGACTGACTTTTTCATCCCTTCAGGGCCTAGTGAGTTCTCAATAAATTCTTTAACTTCTCTACCACGCTCTCCTATAAGGGCCATAACGTTTACATCTGCCTCTGAGTTTCTTGCAATCATACCCAGCATTGTACTTTTTCCGACGCCGGATCCTGCAAATAATCCCATACGTTGACCTGCACCTAAGGTTAACAAAGAATCTATAGCTCGAACTCCGCTTGAAAACATTTTATCTATAATAGGCCTATCAAAAGCATCAGGAGGGGGATTATCTATACTTATCCATTTTGCACTTGATGTATCTAAAGGCATTCCATCAATCGGCTCTCCTAGAGGGTTTATTAACCTACCTAAAAGAAAGTCTCCTACTGGAATTGTTATTGGCTTACCTGTAGATTGAACCAAACTGCCCTGCCCGATTCCTGAACCATCATATAAGAGTAGCAGTTGTGCATTTTCACCTTTGAAAGCAACTACTTCAGCTGCTTTTCTTTCTCCTTCGTGTGTTTCGATATAGCACAAATCACCAATCTTTAACCCAGGAAGTTTAACTTCTACAGTTAGTCCCAACAACTTGGATACTGAACCCTTATAATGGTACAAAGGTGTATTGTGTATCACTTCGAATGCACGTTGTTTTATATATTCTATTGATTTTTCGTAACTTTGTTCAATCATAATTATCCGAAGTTATACTCTGAAATGTAAGACTCACCAATTGTATCCACTGCCTCTACTCTTATATCTGTAATTAATTCAGAATAAGATATTACAACAATTGTTGGAATATGACGCTCTAAAAGTTGATATAAAGGAAGTCTTATTCTGGGAGAGCAAAGGATAACAGGCTGCCTACCTATATTCTGGTGTGCTCTCATAAGGGTTGATGCTGTCGATTCGATTAATTCTTGTACTTGTAATGGATTAAGTAAAAACATAGTTCCTAACTCTGTTCTTTGACAACTGTCATCTAGTGTTTTTTCCCACTCAGGAGAAAGTGTTAAAGCGTATAGTTCTTTATCAACAGTCGAATTGGATAAGCAAATTTGTCTCCCCAAAGC
>JAEZLC010000195.1 GCA_023435965.1 Cyanobacteria bacterium OH_CDB_58
ATTCAAGAGGGACCAGATCCTATATCTGTAGATGATGTATTGAATGCACACAAATTTATCCAAAACATGGATGGTGATTGGTCAAAACACATTCCTGAAGAGTTTAAGAGCTAAGAAAATTTAATTCTGTTGTCTTTGACTATGTCGAACGGTTGGTTGTTTAGTTTTTTTATGTAGTCGGCAGCTACTTTGTCTTTATCAAAGGTGTAGTATTCAAGCATGTTGTCCATTTTCTTCAACATCTTGAATCCGTCACCGCCGTTACACATATAGTCATCATATATTGTTACATATTTTTTGTTAGGGTCAGGATTGTTTACGTTTATAGGAACAGGATTGTTATTTTTGTCTAAGAAGTTTGCTTCGATAACTTTCCCATTTTTATCAAATGTATAAGTTAATCCTGAAACCTGTAAAATATTTGGTTTATGATCAGGTGATTTCAATGAAGTTCCGCCCATGTTGAGTGCATCTATCAATTCTTTTTCGGATAGTTCAACTTTGCACAATCTGTTTTTGAAGGGGAAAATACTTGATATATCACGTTCAGTTATAGAGCCTGGTGCTAGGCATCCTCTGAAATTACCTGCATTTATAAGTACTAGATCTACATTCATTTCTTTTCTTACAGCATCAGCAACGAAGCTTGCATATGGGTTTTCTTCTATCAAAGGAAACTTCGGATATGGATCTGCTTTGCCAAGTTTGCCGATAACCGGTGATTCTCCAAGGATTTTATCAGCCATTGTCGTCATAAGTAGGTTTTTGCCATAATCAGCAGATTTTAATACATTGTTTTGAACTTGAACGATTTGTCCTTTTTCGTTGTATTCAACGTTTAGAACGCCAAAATTATGACCATCTCTTCCTGCTTGTGTCACAACAACAGGTTCACCTGCTGGAGAATAGAACAGATTTGTTCCTTCTTTCACCCCTTCTATTAGGTCGTGAGAATGTCCGCCTAGAATTACGTCAATTCCTGAAACTGATTTGGCTACATTTTTTTCTTCGGTATTTCCCAAGTGTGAGAGAAGTACTACTTTATTGATGCCTTGCTCTTTTAGTTTATTTACTTCTTCCTGAAGTTCTTTGATTGTTTGTTCTCTTGAATCAACCGTTACACCTTCTAGGAGATTTTTATCTTTTATTCTCTTATTTAGGTCTATTGGTTGAAGCCCTATAATTCCGTATTTGTTCCCATTTTCTTCTATTATAGTGGAGCGGGCTATTTTTCCGTTTAAAGCAGAATTTTCAGGAAGATTGATGTTCATTCCCAAGAATTTTGTTTTTATATTTGTGATTATTTTACTTAGCTTAGAAACAGAGCCGTCAAACTCATGATTTCCTAATGTTGAAACCTGAATACCAGCTGTTTGAAGGAAAGCTGCTGCTGTCTGGTTTGTTTTTTCGTCTTTTCCTATAAAAGTATCTCCGGAGCATAATTTTAATCCATCTACTTTTGATTTTTTTACAAAAGTATCAAATTGCATCGATGCGTTTGTAATCTGCTCCATTTTTGGTATTTGACCGTGAACATCGTTTACGTAAAAAATAGAGGACTTAACATTAGGATTAGAACTTCCGACCGAATTAACCATAATCACCACACAATTAGCTATTCATACCTATATAACGGGCGTGAAAAAGTATTTTGCCATGAATTCAAATATTATTTATTAAATGTTACAATTGCGAATTTTTATACTGGCTTGAATCAAATCATTTGGAGTAGTGATTTTGAAGTTTGAATATTCGCCTTCAACGACGTATACATCTTTGTTCAAATGCTCTAAAAGTCCTGCGTCATCACTAAAATTCTGGCCTTCTAGCTCTTTGTGAGCCGCCAATATTAAGCTATAATCAAAAATTTGTGGCGTTTGTACGTTCCATAAGTTGTTTCGATTAGGAGTCTCTATAATTTTCAAGTTCTCATCCACTATTTTAATTGTATCTATTGTCTTTACGGCAACTATCGCAGCCATATTCATTTTTGCACTTTCAAGGCATTTTAGTATGGTTTCTTTTTTTATAAGTGGTCTTGCTCCATCGTGAATTATTACGTAATCGCATTTTAGACAAGCTTTAAGCCCATTAAATACCGATTCTTGTCTGTTGTTTCCGCCTTGAACGAGTCTTACTTTTTTGTAATTATCCCCCAAAATTTCCTTGAGCTCATCAATTAATCCTGTTGATGACGGGATGATAATTTCATCTATTTCTTCTATAGAACAAATTGTATCAATGGAGTGCAAAATAACAGGTTTGCCTTCTAAATTTTCAAGTAGTTTATTTTTTCCTTGATATCTGGCAGAAGATCCTCCTGCCGGGATTATTGCTTTAATTATCATTATTCCCTCTCAAAATCAAAATGGTTAAAACTTTTTTTGTTAAAAGTATCTTCAGTTATGGTTATTTTCCCGCTGTTCATTGTAATTGTTACTTCAGGATTTTGTGATGAGTCAGAAACTTTCCCAATTTTCTTAAAAATATTGGAATCAAGCTTGTTTGCGATATGTTCAGGCAGGCATGCTATGATCTCATAATCTTCTCCGCCCCAAAGAATCCAATCCATGTAGTCTTTATTTTGTTTATCCGCAATTTTTTTTATTTCACTATCAAATGGTATTGAGTCGAAGTTGATTTCAATTTTGCAACTACTGGCTTTTGAAATTTTGAAAACAGCGTCTGCAAATCCATCAGAAGTGTCCATGACAGCGATGTTTCTGTCAGTCAAAGACTGTATTTTTATACCTTCTTTTACTTTTGGGCAAGGGTTTATG
>JAEZLC010000197.1 GCA_023435965.1 Cyanobacteria bacterium OH_CDB_58
ACCAATATGAATGCTGGGTGACCTTTTGTTAATTTAACAAGTTCAATAGCTAGCCAGTTAAAAACACCGCTTTTCGCTGCTATATGAACAACTATCATCATGCTTACAAGTAAGAAGATAACGTTGAAATCAATAAAATTAATAAAATAATGAGGATTTAGTTCATCATGTCCTCTGTATTGAGACACCAATCCTATAAATATTGTGCAACAAGCACCAAGCAGTGCGACTGTGACCTTTGAAATTTTTTCCCAAGCAATCATAATGTATGCTATAGCAAGAACTATTCCTGACAGTAAAATAGAATGTTGGGCAACAATATTGTGTATTTGTTCCATTACTCTCCCCTTTTAAAAGCATTATTAGACAATTTTAACTTACAAACGTACTCAAGTAAAGCTTATAAAAACTGTAGAGATTAAAATATTTTTGCTCTATAATTATTAAAAAATACATTAGAGGAAACATTAGTCATGAAAAAAATTGAGAGAACGAAAACAAAAATCGTTGCTACGCTCGGCCCGAGTACATCTACTTATGAGATGATTCTAGAGCTTGCTAAAGCGGGTGCGACCATGTTTAGAATTAACACTTCACACGAAACAGCTGAATCACATGCCAAAAGGATTGAAACTATCAGACAAGTTTCAAAAGACTTAGGAAAATACATTCCTGTTCTTATTGACTTACAAGGTCCAAAAGTAAGAGTTGGAAATCTATCAGAACCAATACCACTAACTGAAGGACAAGAACTTGTACTTCAAGCAAGTTTAGAGCAAATTGACAAAGATATAATACCTGTTGATTATAAAGGTATTGCGAATGATGTGAACCCTGGAGATAAAATACTATTAGACGATGGAAAAATCGAGTTAAAAGTAATTGACATAGTAGATGGTAAAGTTAGAGCAAAAGTTATCCACGGTGAGCTTTTAAAACAAAGAAAAGGTCTTAACTTGCCTGGTTCTACTGCAAGTTTGTCTGCTGTAACAGACAGAGATATTGAGTTTATTAAGTTCGCTATCGAGCAAGATGCTGACTATATAGCTCTTTCATTCGTAAGAGAAGCTAATGACATTACTTTGGCAAAAAAATATATAAACGAGTTCGGTGGAAGAATTCCTGTTATTGCAAAAATTGAAAAACCACAAGCGATAGACAATTTAGAGTCAATAATCAAAGTTTCAGACGGTATAATGGTTGCCAGAGGAGACTTAGGTATCGAAATGTCACCTGAGCAAGTTCCGATGGTTCAAAAAGTGATTATTGATCAAACTATCAGACAAAGAAAAGTTTGTATAGTTGCCACTCAAATGTTGGAATCTATGATAGAAGAGCCTATCCCGACAAGAGCTGAGGCAAGTGACGTAGCTAACGCTATTTTGGATGGTACTGATGCTGTTATGCTTTCAGGTGAAACTGCAATGGGTAAATATCCCGTAGAAGCTGTTGCAATGATGAAAATGATTGCAAATAACGTTGAAAAATGCGATTTTGGTCTTTCTAATCTTGATTTAGAAATAAACGAAGATTATGAAATTACTCCACAAGCTATTTCTAACGCTGCTGTTAAAATGGCAGTAGACTTAAATGCTAAAGCAATATTGGCCTTTACTCACTCTGGTTATACGCCGAGATTATTATCAAAATTAAAACCAACTGTTCCTATCATTGCAATATCTGACAGAGAAGATACTTGCAGAAGACTTAGTTTGTATTGGGATATTCACCCTGATATGAAAGATTGGGATACGGTTTTAGATACAAGTCTTTTAGAAAAAATTGATGAGTATGTATATGAAAATACCGATTTTAAAAAGGATGAAAGAATTATTATCATCGGTTCTATCCCTAAATTAATCACGGGTAGAACAAACTTCATAAGAGTACATAGAATTGGTGCTCATGATATTTAATCAGTTAATGCATTAGAAATTAAAAGAGACACATTACGTGTCTCTTTTTTATATTACGTTTTGTACTCCCAAACCTGCATTTAGGTCTACGTAGTTAAAAATTTTGTTTAAAGTTGTAGGTGAAAAATTGTAATTATTGTCAGCGGGCAGTATCTTAACAAATGAGTTCTTGTAGTCTTTTTTCGCTGTTACCAAGATGAATTCTTTCGTGTATGCAGTGAATGTTATTGTTCCAGTTTTAAACTGAATCTCTTCAATTTGATAGTTATTTTGAGTAATAGCAGAAAGACAGACATACAAAAGAGTTTCTGTGGGAATCTGATAGGTTCTTAACCAGTCTGTGAAATTTGTATAGACAGGTGCTGGAGCTGTTTTATTTGCTACTGGATATGTATTGCCAACAACTATATTTTTGGGTGGTGCTGAATTGGCGTTACAGTTTTGCAGTGAAAATAAAATGGTAGTTATAGTTATAAGTATTTTTTTCTTCATTAGTTTTCCATCCAACTTTGACCTGTTGCTACATCAATTTTTAATGGAACCAAGAATGGTTGTCCAAGCTCCATGGATTCAACTACAAGTTTTTTTATCTCATCGATTTCTGTATTTGGAACTTCTAGAACTAGTTCATCGTGTACCTGAATTATTATTTTGGACAGTAATTTTTGCTCTGAGATTTTTGCTTGTAATTTATTCATTGCAACCTTGATGATGTCAGCCGCTGTCCCTTGAATAGGTGTGTTTATGGCTGCTCTTTGAGCAGATTCTTGTATTTTGCTGTTTGTGCTTGTAAGTTCAGCAAGCAGATACCTTTTTCTGCCGTATAGAGTTTCAACATATCCGTGTTGATAAGCAAAATCAATAACATCTTTCATGTATGTTTTTACACCCGGATAGGTTTCAAAATATTTATCTATAAACATTTGGGCCTCTGCTTGAGAAATTCCCAAAGTTGAAGACAGGCCAAATCTTGATTGACCGTACACAATACCAAAATTTACCGTCTTGGCTTTGTATCTCATATCTTTAGTCACTTCATCTATAGGTACGTCAAAAACCTTTGACGCAGTGAGGGTATGTACATCTTCATCGTTGCAAAAGGCATCAATTAAATTGTCATCCCTAGAAAAGTGAGCCAAAAGTCTTAATTCTATTTGCGAATAGTCTGCCGATAAAATTATAGAGTTTTCTCTATCTTCTGGAACGAAAGCACCTCTTATTCTGTTGCCTAATTCTGTTCTAATCGGTATGTTCTGAAGATTAGGGTTAGAACAAGATAATCTTCCTGTCGACGTTATGGTTTGGTTGAATGTGGTGTGTATTCTTCCGTCAAAAGGACTAATTAGATTTGGTAATGTGTCTATATAAGTTGTTTTTAATTTGTTTAAATGCCTTTGTTCTAAAATATCTTTTGCTATTTCATGCTCTTCTGCCAATTCCTCAAGTACTTTTGCACTGGTAGAAAAACCTGTCTTAGTCTTGTTTTTGCCTTTTGATTTGAGATTCAGTTTGTCAAATAAGATTTCACCTACCTGTTTTGGGGAGTTAATGTTGAATTCTTCCCCGACAGTTTTGTATATTTTGGACTCGATCAAGTCTAGCTTTTTTTGGATTTCGGACTCTAGCTCACTTAAATATTGAACATCAATGCTTATACCATTCCACTCCATCTCTGCTAAAACAATAGCAACAGGTACTTCAATCTCATATAGTAGATCAAGTTCTTTTTCATCAAGATTGTTTTGCCAGTATCTTGAAAGTTCAAGAGTTGCGAAAGCATCATCACAAGCATATTCGGCAGCATCATTAATTGGAACGGTTTCCATAGGTATGTAGTCTTTACCGCTTCCTGTAAGTTCTTCATAGCTGGTCATTATGTAGTCAATATGTTCACTTGCTTGTACTTTCAAACCGTGTTTTCTAGAAGAGTCTTTTATATAGCTGGCGAGCATAGTATCAATGATGATATTTTTCAATTCTATATTGTGTTTTCTCAAAACATTGATGTCGTATTTCAGGTTCTGAAGCGCTTTTGCAATACTTTTATCTTCAAAAATTGGAGAAATTTTTTCTGCAACAAGATCAAGTTCCAGTTGCTCTCCCACCTGATGAAAGATAGGGATGTAATATGCATATGTTTTGTTTTCTTTTGAATCGTCTATCTTAACTCTTCCATTTTTTGATGTGATCTGCTCGTTATAAGCAATAGAGATTCCCACCAAATCACTTTCTAAAGGATTAAGGCTTGTAGTT
>JAEZLC010000234.1 GCA_023435965.1 Cyanobacteria bacterium OH_CDB_58
CATAAGCTCTACGTCGCAGCGTAACGATAATCAAGATTTTTCAAAATATGTAATCAACTCAAACATAGCCTCTTACATAATAAAAAGGTTTAATTCTAAAAAGATATTTGATGAGGTTTTTGCGGATATAAATTCTTCTATAGTTGCAGGGCAACCTAATATTATCCTCAATCTTGAACAGATAAGTCTTTTTGATCCTGACCATGCATATTTCTTTGCTGAAATTTATAAGGCTTGTGCGGGAAATAAAGGAGTATTTGCGGTAGTTAATCCATCCGAAAGGATAAAAGAAGCACTTTCCTTTGCGTACTTAGACGGTATAATCCCTCTTTTCTACTCTACTGAAAGTGCTGTTGACTATATTGTTCAAAAGAATAAATAATTTATTCAAACATATTTATTCTGTTTAAGTGGCGTCCGCCTTCAAATTCTGTCTCCAGCCAGATTTTGCAGATGTCTTTTGCCAGCTCTTCGCCTATTATTCTCTCTCCAAAACACAAGACGTTAGCATTGTTATGTGCTCTTGAAAATCTTGCAGAACAAGTGTCTGAGCACGCGATAGCCCTGATTCCTTTTACCTTGTTTGCCGCAATGGACATACCAAGACCTGTCCCGCAAATAAGAATGCCTCTGTCAAAATTTCCTTTAGTTATTTCTCCAGAAATTTCTTTTGCGATTAGAGGATAGTCGACAGATTCGCAAGAATTTGTTCCGAAATCCTCTATTTCATAATTTTCGCTTTTCAAGAAATTGATTATCTTTTCTTTCAATATGTATCCGCCGTGATCTGAGCCGATTGCAACTTTTAATTTACTCATTTATTTACCCCTTATTCTAAACAATTATAACATCATATTTTTTTATAAATATTGTAACAAAAACTTAAACATGATTATAAAATAGGCACAATATCTTTTCAAATATTGTTTATAAAGGTAGTTAAGGTGAAGGCGTACTATATGGAAAATTATCAAATTCCACAAGCTCCAACATATTCTCAACCAGTGACTCAGCCGATTACTCAATCTGCTCAGGCACCCCAATCTGCTATGCCCTCAGCATCAGCAGTGAATATCGTTATCCAAAATCCATCGGCATCTCCAATGGGACCTGCACCTAGTTATCCTTGTTATCCATCGAATTATTATATGCAGCAACCTGTTTATAATATGGTTCCAAATAATGCTTATCCTGCCGCCGCACCGGTAGCAGCTCCTGCTGTTCAACCTGAAACTTCTGTTCCAGTTGCCGCAGCACCAATTGATAAACAAGAAACAAAAACAGAAGAAAAGACTGAAAAGAAATCCGATAAAACAAAAAATGTTGTCCAATTAACAGATGAATACATAAAAACTTTAGAAAACTATTTGAGAAACCCTAGTAAAGACATTAGAATAATGGGTGCAAAAGAATTATCAAAACGTTTTTCTGAAGATGATTCGAGAAAAAATGACAGAGCCCTGAATAGTTTGTTGAATTTAGTTCTCCAAGATAAAGCCGGAGATGTCAGATTTTTGGGCCTTGCAATAGTTAATGGCGGGTTAGCTCAAGGTGATGAAACAACAGCTAAAATCCTTCAAAATATGCAGTCCTCTCAATCAGTTTATGGTCAAGATGCACTGGTAGCAAGTGAAGCATTATTAAAGATGGCAGGAAATGTAGTAAAAGTTCCTGATAATAGTCCTGATAAACCAGAAAAGAAATCAGAATAATAAAAACTCGGAGTAGTAAATGAACAAGTTTACAGTTATGTCAAAAATAGCAGGTACAGCAGCCGCAGGGTTGTTGCTTTTTGATGCAAATGCCAGAGGCGTTGTAAACTCAAGAAAAGAACAAATTAACACAACAGCAAATAGACTTCCTGACCAGTATATAAATTCTATGAGAATGGATAAGTTCAGTGTTACAGGGAATAAGTTAAAGAAATCATTTTTTAAATGGCAAATGGATAATAGCATCCCTGAGTTTTTTGCAGGAATCAGTGGCTATTTCAAAGGTTTAGTGGGTAATTTAACTGAAAATGTAATTCCCGTTGCATTAGCAACAGGAGCTTTGC
Organism: Cyanobacteria bacterium OH_CDB_58; assembly: GCA_023435965.1. GTDB lineage: Bacteria > Cyanobacteriota > Vampirovibrionia > Gastranaerophilales > Gastranaerophilaceae > JAEZOG01. The sequence continues at coordinate 2,057 of JAEZLC010000234.1, forward strand.
TCTTTAATAAGGCGGGTAGGTTCTGTGCTGTTGGTCTTGGATTGTGCGGCTTAAAATATCTTATGTATGATGTTATGAGTATCGGCAAACCAAAAACATTGGGCGATAAACTTTAAAACACATAGCCTTTTTCCAAAATTTGATTAACCTGATCTATAGATTCTAGGTTTAAATCGAGTTCTTTAGTTTTTGTTTTTACAAACGAAAAGATGTCATAATAGTGCTTTGGAATCGCTTTTGCATTTAAGGCACTGTTTGAATATTCTACATCCAGCCTTACATTTTTTAAGTTTATTTTTCGAGAAAGCACAAGCCATTTTTCTATTTCTTCAAGATTGTCATTTACTTTATCAATCAAAATGTACTTGGATGTGATGTATTGATTTGCGGTTTTTGATGCTTTTGCATATTTCTTGAGATTATTAACTACGTTCTTGAACTCGTCTACACGTTTGATTTGTTTATAAGTTTCCCTTGTTCCAGAGTCAATAGAGACAACAAGTAATACTTTTCCGTTTTTCAGTTGCTTTTCAATTTCTTTGTTATACCTAATTCCTGAAGAGAGTACATTTATTGGATGTTCAACGTGGTTTGCAATTATTTTTAACAAGTCATCAAATTCTTTTAACACAGTCGGTTCACCACCAGAAAACGTTATTATAGACTCTTTCTCAAGAATTTTGTTGTCTATCATCTCTTTTACAATCGGGTATAAATCATAAAATTCACTTTTTTTTATTTTTTTATCATGATGAGAGTTTGTTAAATGTTTGTTCACACAATATGTACAAGCAGTATTGCAGTGTAGCCAATTGGAAACATATAATTGGTTTATTACCTTTTTTGTAGGTGTTCCAACTTTGTTTTGAATATTAGGATTGCTAAGATTAAAGCAGCCATTACAAGATGGTGGCAGAATTCCTTCTTCGAATTGTTTGAGTAGTTCTAATCTTTTATAATATAATTCGTCCCAATTTATTTTTTCGCCTTTGTAGTTTTCAGCAATCAAAGGCCCTTGTTTATTTGCAGAGCAAAAACGAATTTTGTCGTGAGCAAAATGTATACCGTTTGCGATAAATGGGCAATAATATTTTTTTTTAGTATCTTCCATTTTTTGTTTTAAATTTATTTTTCGTTAATGGTTTTTGTCATAACTGTTGCAAGGGCAAACATTATTGCTCCTATTAGAAGAGCGTATTCCCAGTGATAGTTTACGCCTGTAGCCATTGTGTATTCGCATTTGCTGATGAACCAAGCTAACAGTGTACAAACTAGTACCTGCGGGCCTGCGATGAAAATGTTAAAAATTCCCATTACAGAACCTTCTGAACCTTGTTTTATGAATTTAGACAACATTGCAAAAGGAAGAGCGAGCATACTTGCCCAACCTATTCCTGCAAGTGCCATAAACGACAATACCGCAGGTTTTGAGTGCATAAAAGTCATTCCAAGCATTGCTATTGCTAAGCTTGTTAATGCTACAGCATGGATGTTTTTGTTTCCGTACCTTGACGATAATATCCCAATTGGAATAGAGATTAAAAAGCATATGAGGTTTTGTACAGCAAAGCATATTGATGAGAAGTTTGTAGCCTGGGCTATTGTGGCTACATAAGATTGTTTGATTGCCGCTGTTGCTGATGTTAAATCAGGAACCTGGAATATAGTGTGAATAGAATATTGGGTAAAGAATATAAACATACTCATTATCCCAATCCAAGAGAATAATTGTACTGTGCAAATTTTAGCTACTTCCGGAGATGATTTAAAAAAGTCTGTAAGGTTAGAAATAAAGCTTGTTTTCTCCTCATTGCTATTTTCTTTTTCTTCCGATTTTGTTTGAGTTTTGGTGTTTTCTTTTATAGTAAAGCAAGTCCAAGTCATCGCAAGAGAGAATGCTAATGCCGCCATTACGAACTGAGATTCTATGCTCATTTGATAGTTCATGACGTATTTTAAAAATGGAGCAGTTCCTGCTGCTATAACAGAGCCAAGACCGATTGCAAAGCTAAGAAAAGAGTTTGCAATCGCGTGTTGTTCCTGAGGAACAATATCAGGTACAAGAGCTCTATAAGGGCCTTGTGCAGCGTTAACGCAGGCATCAATTACCCAAATCATTATTGCCGCAAATAAAAGTGCTGAGAAGACAGGAAGTGACAAATGAAGAGAGTTTGCGATTTTCTCAACTATAACCCCTGAATTTGGGAATGCCCAAAGAGCCAAGCTGGCTAGGATTGCACCCACAAATAGATATGGTCTTCTTTTTCCGAATTTTGTATTTGTTTTATCGCTGAGTGAACCGATTATCGGTTGAACAACCATTCCTGTTATAGGACCGGCAAGCCAAATCAATCCAAAAATAAAAGGTGAAGCCCCAAGCCCTTCAGTTACAGGACCTGATAAGATGATTCTCATTTGCCAGGCAAATTGGAGTCCAAAAAAGCCTAAGCAAAAGTTTAAAAGCTGCATTGTGCTGAATTTTTTAAGTGCAGCAGTAGTTTGGTTACTTTGAATCAGTTCTTGTTCTTGTATTGTTTGTGTTTCACTCATCGCTGTTTTTATCCTTATTTCTCTATTTGTTATTTAGCAATTGTTTCTAAAATATTAACATCTGTATTATTTGATTTTATCATGGAAATTAACTCGGGAATAATTTCGAAAACATCCCCGACTATGCCGTGATCCGCAACGGTAAATATAGGCGCTTTTGGATCTTTGTTTATGGCAATAATCTTATCACTCGAGCTCATTCCGATAGCGTGCTGAAT
>JAEZLC010000290.1 GCA_023435965.1 Cyanobacteria bacterium OH_CDB_58
AGCATGTATCTGACTGACATTGCAACAATCACTGCAAACCTTGCAGGAATACCGGCAATGAGTTTACCATGTGGCGTGGATGAAAACAATATGCCAATCGGAGTTCAGTTATTATCACCGGCTTTAGATGAAGCAAAACTTCTCAATGCCGCTTATAACTTAGAACAGACTTTGGATTTTAACAAAAACAAACCTAACCTAACAATAGTATGAAAATAAGAAATCTTATATTCACAATATTACTTTTTATATTTTGCTCTCAGATATCTGCAAGATGTGAAGAGCATTCTTTCAATGCGATTACATATTATAATCAAGGAATCTCTCACTATCAAACAAAATCTTATAAAGAGGCGATAATCAATTTCCAAAAAGCAATTCAAACAGACCCTAACTTTACAGATGCATATTACAACCTTGGTGCAATATATAATTTTCTAAACCAAAAAGAAAACGCTATAAGTACTTACGCTAAATTGCTAAAAATTCAACCTGATGACTACGATGCTGCTTACGAAATAGCAAAAGCGTACTACGACATTGCAAGCTATTCGCTTTCTTTGAAATACGCATCGAACATACCTGAATCATACGCCGGTTACAAAAAGGTCGAACTGTTAAAAACGCAAGCTAAAAATAAAATTCAACACAGAGCTGAAGTCCAAGAAAGAAACAAAATATCGGTAGCAGATCCAAGTAAAAAATCAGTTTACTACAAATTTAGCTCCCCGACAGGTATAGCTTCTGATTCAAAAGGGAATTTATATGTTGCAAACTACTCAGATAATTATATTTCTAAAATAACCCCAGAGAAAAATCACTCTGTCTTTGTAAAAAGTAGCTTAATTAACTCCCCTGTTGGAATCGCAATAGATAAACTTGATAATCTTTATTTGGCAAACTACGAAACAAATAACATACTCAAAATCACGCAAAGTGGCAGTGTATCGGTCTTTATGACAAATGTAAAAAAACCATATTACCTTTATATCAAGAATGATATTTTGTATATTTCAGAACAAGAAACTAATACTGTAATAAAATACGATCTAAGATAATTAAGTTTTGTAACAATATATACTTTTTATGCATAGCGTATATTTAAAAAGTTTTTATTAATATGTAAGTGTAAATTGGAGTATTTATTGTGGATCCTCTATCTAGCAATCAATATGTAGGAAAAACCGGCGATCTAGGTACAGAATACGATGTTCAATGGTCTCGTTTTAAAACAAGACAGAGAGTACTCGGATTTAAAGACTTCAAAAGTAACTTATTTTTGAGCGGCGTTGACGGTAATGTAGTTTTACAAAAAATTGAAAATCACATAGAAGGCGATGAAGCAAAAGGCAACGGCGTTGATGCTGATTTGCTTGATTGGGACAAATACTTAGAAAGTAACGATAAAAAGAACGATATTCTATTCCAGGGCAAAGACAACAAAACATTTACTAATGTTGATTTTAACAATGATAGCTATGCTGTTATGAATGAAAGAGGATTCTCTGAAAAAATCGGTATGAGCTGGAAAAATGGTAAGCCATACGATGCATTTGAAATAAATCAAAATAAAATCAACTTCTTCGAATTCCAATTCGGTGGCCTAGGAGACGGAAATCAGCTAAACGAAGTCATAAACCTAGAAGGTTTTGACAACGCTCGTTGGGGACTTCAAAATTATGTAATAAGAGAAGTTGATACTTCATACTGGAATAAAGCTTCTGATCCTACTAACCAAGAAAATCAACTCTCATTGGACTCCTTGAGAATAATTAAGCAGTCAATGCCTCAATGGATGACCGATCAAATAAAAGCAGAACTCTCAAAATACAAAGAAGGTACTACTGAATACTGGTCTAAATTTTACGCAAAAGCTATAAAACTAATGGATCAAGAAGGAATTTATAAAGGAACATACAAATAATAAAAAAGGTATCAAATGATACCTTTTTTGTTATTTAGTACTTAGAACTATATCTTTTATTAAGTTTAGAATTCTTCCTGTGATATGCTCAATATATTCAGAAGAAGAAAGGCCATTTATGACAATATCTGCCTGTTGCATTGTTGGTCTTATGTAAACTTGAGCAGTTGAATTTACATCCGCAAACTGCATATCAGCAGCTTTGCCAACTTTGCCTCTTTGCTGAGCTCGTGCATACCATCTGTCTTTTAGTACATTGAACGGGGTAAATACATATACTTTTACGTCATGTACATCTATTACATTCTTATTTAGAACATACAATCCTTCATTTAAAATAATTCTTGCCGGAGATTTTTCTATTGTATTTGGACGGCTCTCGCAAGTTACAAAGTCATATTCTGGTGCTCTTACACCGCAACCATGCTTTAAACTTAACAAGTGGGCTCTCATAAGTTCCAAATTGATTGCATTTGGAGTATCTAAGCTAAACCCCTTTTTAAAGAGATTTTCATAACTTCCTGCTTCTCTAAGCTCCGTAGCTGTATCAAAATAGTAATCATCACAGCATATAGTTGTAAATAATTTATTTTCATTCTCTCTGATAAATGCTTTTGCAGCATTTTGAACAAATGTAGTTTTTCCTGATGCAGATTCACCTGTTATACCTATAAGGTAAGTATCCTGTGGCTTACTCACAATTTTTTTAACTAATTTAATCAAAAACTGATCATTGATTGTCAAAAACAGTGGTTGTTTTTGTGCTTTATCCTCTTCTAGTATACTTTTTAAGCCTTCTACAATTTTAAAAATAAGATTATAATTATTACTTTTATTGCCTTTTTCTTGTTCTAAAACTGACATTAAAGACTTGTCACTCTCAATTAAATTCATATATACCTTCTTTTATTAAATATAAACATGTAAGGTTATAGCACCTTTATATATTATACTTGGATAAAAAATTAAAATGGTGAAAATTGTCATTATTATTAAAAAAAATTAAAATTAATTTATAACTGTTTTCAAAAAGTTATAAATATCTTGATAACTCATGAATTTGTTATATTTTAGATTATCTTTTTCACACAACTCAATTAAAT
>JAEZLC010000037.1 GCA_023435965.1 Cyanobacteria bacterium OH_CDB_58
ATATTACTGAACTGTTTGAACCTTCCAATAATATAGATTTTAGAAGTGTACTCTCTTCAGAAGAAGAGCAATTTATAAGAGATATTCATTTAATCAATTTCGTAAATGATCACAGAATTCCAGTTGAAATAAGCTTTGCTCGTATTGCTCCAGAGGATAATTTGCATTTGGTGCATTATGTTTGTGTAATTAGAGATATAAGTGCTCAAAAAGAAATGGAGCGATTGAGAGATGATTTTATTGCTACATTGACCCATGACTTGAGAACTCCTCTTTTAGCAGCAATACAGACTCTTCAGTTCTTCTTGAATGGATCATTAGGGTCTTTAGAAGATAAGCAAAAAATGTTGTTAGATACGATGAAAAAAAGCAATCAGGACATGTTGGGCCTTGTAAATGCACTTTTGGAAGTTTATAAATATGAATCAGGAAAATTAAATCTTCTAAAATCTGTTTTTTCGGTAAACGATTTAATTAACCATTGCTGTGATGAAGTTCAATCTTTGGCGAGTAAAAAAGGAATAGAAATAATAAGAAATATCGAACCAACTACCGACGTGGATGTGTATCTTGATAAAAACGAAATAAGAAGAGTAATTATGAATTTTCTGGGGAATGCTATAAATTACACTTTGGATCCTGGCGTTATTGAGATAAAAACCAATTTGCAAAATAATGACGTTATATTTTCTGTAAAAGACAGCGGTATCGGTATCGATAAAGCAGATATTCCTAAACTATTTAAAAGATTTTCGCAAGGGACGACTCAGAAGCGTTCTGTAAGTACAGGACTAGGACTGTATTTGTCTAAACAGATTATTGAAGCTCATGGTGGTAAAATTTGGCTAGAAAGCGATAAAGGAAAAGGCAGCGAATTTTCATTCCTGTTGGTAGATGCTGCAAGTATTAAAAATAAAGTATAAGAAAGTGGATTATATATGAAGGTTCTATTAGTTGAAGATCATACGATGACAAGACTCGGTTTGTCTTTAGTTTTGGATAAGTGTGATGAGATTGAAGTTGTTGGGGAAGCTGAAGACGGAAAGACAGCAGTAGAATTAGCGAAAAGTCTCTTGCCAGACGTTATATTAATGGATATTGGTTTGCCTTATATAGACGGAATTGAAGCTACAAGGCTAATTAAGTCGGCAAATCTTCATTCGAAAATCTTAATATTTACATCAAGGGATTCTGAGGACGATGTTTTTTCTGCTCTAGCAGCGGGAGCAGATGGCTATATTATGAAGGGTGCAACTGAATCTCAAATAAAATCTGCATTAATTGCAGTTGGTGAAGGCACGGCCTGGCTAGACCCAGCAATCGCTAAATTAGTTTTGTCTAGTGTTCAAAGACAAAATAATGCTCCAAAACAACAAACAGACTCTATTTCAAAGTCGAGTAAAAATACTTTCGGACTGACAGAGAGAGAGTTAGAAGTTCTTTCTTTAATTGTCGAAGGTTTATCAAATCCGCAAATTGCAGAGAGACTTGTTATTACGAGAGCTACAGCAAAAGCACACGTTCACAGTATTTTGCAAAAACTTTATGTTGCTGATAGAACTCAAGCTGCTGTATATGCTATGAGAGAAGGTCTTGTTTAACTGATGATGGATAGATTTAAGATTAAATTATTAATAACATTTATTGTGTTATTTTTTATTTCTTCTGTATCTTTTGCTCTTCCGATTGCAGGGCATTCTCTGAATTATTATTACGAACTTAACTATGATAAAAATAGCAATGTAAAACTCAAAAAGAGACAACCCAATAAAGATATTGTAAATATATCAAATATTTCCTCAAAACCTGTGAAAAAAAAGAGAAAATCTAAAAGAACACTTTTGGAAAATCTAGACAATAATGCACCTAAAACTTTCGAAGAATATTTACTTATGTCAAAAGAAATTAAACGTTCCCAATTGACATATCAGGAACCTACCTTTGAAAAAGATCCCAAAATAATAGATCTTCCAGAGCCTAATATTAGGATTGTAAAATATAATAATCCTCCAGGGACCCCTGACTTAAATTTAAATAATTTGATCTCAAATGCTAATGTAAATTCAATAGCAGTGTTGTCTCCCGATCAATCAAAGCTGGTTTATTCGGTTGCAAATTTTTCTCCGTCACAAAATACTGTTTCCTCCCAAATGTATTTGATTAATCTTAATAATGGCAATTCTATCAAGGAGAAGCTTAAACAGGCAAATGCTGCACAGCGGGTGAGAGAACCTCTACTGTCATCTGGCGAGTTTGAGTTGACCAGAAGCCAGTTTAAAACCTTGGTTTTAGTCGACTGGTCAGTAGATGGAAAAAAGATTGCGGTTAAAGAAAAAGTTGGGTCTGTAGAAGACGGTGTATGGCAGACCAATTTGTGGGTATATGATTTCGACACAAAACAAAAAATACAATTGAATGCAATCAGAGAAGCTATCAGGTATTGGTGGAAAACGAATCAAAATAAAGATTTGGCAGAATATATGTGGGATATTTATCCTGTAGGATGGGACGCGAATTCACCTGAGAGAATTATTGTCTACGCATATGCCTATACTAAGAAAAGCCCTATGTTTTTGGGAACGTGGAGTATTGATGCTAAGGGCGATAGATCAGAACTTTTATCTCTCGACAAAACAAATTTCCCCATATCCGTAAATGGATTAGCATTGAAAATGATTGTTAGAGAATAGTTACTTTATTAGTGCTTGAATTTCTTTAAAATTAGGATGAGCCGCTGATTTTAATAGCTCAAAAAGTACCATTTCCACACATGTTATTATTGCACCTGAATTTTTTAGTCTGTCTATTGCTAACTTAAACTCATATTTGTTTCGAGAGGCACAGGCGTCTTGGACTACAAAAACTTCGTACCCAGAGTTTATTAAATCTATTGCCGATTGTAGAACGCAGATATGAGTTTCTATTCCGCAGATAATAATTTGTTTTTTTCCTTCTGAAGATATTTTTTCTGCAATTTGTGATTCATTGAGGGCACTAAAGCTTGTCTTTTCAATAAAAGAAGTATTTGAAGGTAAGCTATCTTTTACACCTTCAATTGTTGATCCCAGTCCTTTGGGATATTGTTCAGTAACTATTGTAGGAATATTCAATATATTGGCTACTTTTGATAAAATTGTGGCTTTTTTAACAATAGTATCTTTTTCTAGCATCTTCACAAGTTTTTCTTGTACATCGATGATTAGAAAGATTGAATTTTCTGATTCTAGTTTCTTAAACATTTAATTTCTCCAATGACTTGTTATAAAATTCTAAACTTTCTAATAAATCTTCTTTTTCGAATATCTCAAAAACTATAACCGGAGATGTTTTTTCACTTTTTAACGTGCTAAAAATACGTGAAAAATCCAAACTACCATTTAGCAAACTTAAGTGAGAATCATCATCTCCGAAGTTGTTGTGAATGTGCATATGATGTAAGTG
>JAEZLC010000102.1 GCA_023435965.1 Cyanobacteria bacterium OH_CDB_58
AAACACAGGTGGTTGATGTTATGAGAGAAGCAAAAGTTATTCTCAGAGAAGCACTGCAAAAAAGCGGTGTTGCAAAGTACGTTGATCTTACTTATGTAGGTGCGGGGCAGTTCGGAAACGTGTATAAGCTTACGGTTGATGACAATGAGTATGCCCTAAAGGTGTTTAAAAAGTTTAATACAAAAGCAAGTGATAACATTTTCGAAAAAATGATTGATGAAGCTGATGTGGATGATTTTAAATCAGAAATGTTATTACATGGGCATCTTGCAGAGCCAAACAGGTCTTTGTTCTGGCAAAAAAATGTAAGAGAACATCAAAACGTAAGGATGTTTTTTTCTGACTTGAAAAATGGCGGAACATTGTCTGAGTTTATTCCTTTTCACGCAAAAAGACCCGAAAAACATGTAGACCCAAAGCTGATAGGGTTAGAGCATACTGATTTAAAAAGAGCCAATGCCATAAACGGACATGTAGTAGACGGAGGCGGTCAAAAGGTTGTAAATAAGGCTATAGCTTCAAACACAAACGCAAGAAAAGTATATTTCAAAATAGGTAAAGAATCACCTGAGAAACAGGCACAGGTGTGGAACAGGCTTTTTGCAACTGAAAAAGCGAACAGATATGATGTCGAGTTGGGTCTTATGAATTCTCTTGAACTAATGGATGTTGAAACTATAGGCAAGTTGAACATCCCTGCTGAAGTTGTTGATAAATGGCTAAAATCCTCATCATTGTCATATCCTATAAAAATGCAGCTTATGAAAAAGAAACTTTTTTTCTAGTCTAATCCTTTTATGACTTTATAGATTACCTACTAAGTTGATTGAAAAAATATCAGAGTTTTGAATAATAGTTGGGTATAAGTTTTAAGAGGGGTTTTATGAAAAATATTCTTATTATCAACGGGCATCAAAAATTTCCGTATGCGGAAGGCAGGTTGAACCAGACACTTTTTGAGAATATGGTTGAATTTTTGTCTGTTAAATATGAAATAAAAACTACTGTTCTTGAAAAAGGCTATATTCCTGAGGAAGAGCAGGATAAGTTTAAATGGGCAGATGTTGTAATTTTGCAATTCCCCATTTTTTGGTATTCTGTGCCGGGATTGTTTAAGGCTTATATGGATAAAGTGTATGCTCCAGGGGTGTTTTTTATGCCCTCTTGCGAAAAGTACGGGAAGAGCGGTTTACTTAACGGTAAGAAATACATGCTGTCTTTGACAATGAGCTCTTGTGAAAAGGCCTTCTCTTCTTCAGAGTCATTTCTTGAAGGGAAGAGCATAGATGAGCTTCTTGTGCACCTTCATAAGACCCACCAATATTGTGGAATGGAACCATTAGATACCTTTGCATTATACAATGTTGTAAAAAGCCCCCAAATCCTTGAATTCTTGGATAAACTTCAAAATCACGTCAAACGTGTATTTAAGTTGTAAGTGCTAGGCTTTAATATCAAAAAACTCCGCTGCAAGCAGTGCCGCAGAATATGCAATTTCCGCAATCATCCAGATTGTATTCTGTTATGCAGTACCCACCACGCTTTATAATGTCTCTTTTGCAGTTGTGACAATAGGTAGCAGAGGTTGTTGTTTCAATTATGTTGCCTGAGTAAACATATCTTAGCCCTGTTTTTGTTGCTATTTCGTATGTTTTTTGAAGCGTAGGGAAGCTTGTGGCTCTCTTGTCCATGAATTTATAACTCGGATGAAAAGCACTGAAATGGATAGGAGTATCGACCCCTACGTTTTCTTTTATCCAATCGCATTCTTTTTGGATTTCTTCTGCTTCGTCGTTTTCTCCTTCAATTATTAGTGTTGTTAGCTCCAACCAGCATCCCGTATGGTTTTTTACATACTTTATTGTGTCTAGTATCGGTTCTAATTCTACCTGACAGTACTTTTTATAAAAGCTTGGATTGAATGACTTTAAGTCAATATTTGCTGCATCCATGTATTTAAAAAACTCTTTTCTCGGCTCGGGATTAATATATCCTGCGGTTACTGCGATAGTATTTATGCCTCTTTTTCTGCATTCTATAGCTGTATCTATTGCGTATTCAAAGAAAATGATAGGCTCGTTATATGTGAATGCAACGCTTTTGCATCCGTGTTCTACTGCCAGAGCGGCTATTTCTTTGGGAGAGGTTTTGTTCAGAAGCTCAGGATCCATTTTTGATCTTGAGGATTGCCAGTTCTGACAAAAGGCACAGCTTAGATTGCACCCAGTGGTGCCGAACGAAAGAACCTTTGTTCCCGGGTAAAAATGATATAGCGGTTTTTTTTCAACCGGATCGATTGCAATCCCTGTGTTGTGCCCGTAAGTGGTTAGTTTTATATCATTATTTACATTTTTTCTGACAAAGCAAAAACCTCTTTGCCCCTCCGCTAGAATACAGTTATGTGGGCAAATTGTACATTGAGTTTTATTGTTAGCTTGGCTATTTTGGTATTTCATAAAATATATTATAATTTGCGAAGGTTAAAAAATAAATTGGCGGATTTACTATGGATAAAATTAAACAACCGTCAGTTTCGGGTAGTTTCTACTCGGCTGATGAAAAAGAACTTATAAGCAACATTAATTATTTTTATCAGAATAACAGACAAGATTATAATTTGGCATCCAGAGCGATTATAGTTCCTCATGCCGGATATTATTACTCCGGACAGATTGCAAGTGAGGGGTTTCAGTACTTGCACAGAAGAGTAAAAAACATTTTTATTTTTGCACCTGCTCATCATATGGCATTTGATGGTCTCGCGATCTCAAGTTTTGATAAATGGAAGACTCCGCTGGGCGAAATAGAAATTAATCAGGATTACAATAAGGAGCTAAAAAAGGATTTTGGCTGTAATTTTAATGACGAAGCTTTTGAAAATGAGCATTCGGCTGAAGTTCAAGTTCCTTTTGTTCAGGCTTATTATGAAACGGTTAAAATAATACCGATATTGATTGGTAGGGCAATTCCTGAGATGGTGACAAAAATCATAACTCACTATTGGAATGATACTGATAATGGCTTTATTATCTCTTCTGATTTGAGCCATTTTCTTGCTTTTCAAGAGGCAAGAAAAATCGATGGAGTTACTGCACAGATGATAGAAATGCTCGAGGTAAGTAATTTCCAATATCAACAGGCTTGCGGTGCCACAGGAATTTTAGGTCTTGTAAATTTTGCAAAAGAAAAAGAGTTTTCTTTAATCAGAGTAGATATGAAAAATTCCGGAGATGTAAGCGGGGATGCTGACAGCGTAGTCGGTTATGGCAGTTGGTTTCTGTATGAAGGAAATAAGTCTGAGTTTATTAAAAAATATTTTTCTGACTTAATAATAAACGTGTGTAAAGACAGTATAGAAAAGGGGTTAGGAGGTAAAAAACTTAACTTGAAGGATGAAAAAATCCATGTCCCTGCAGTGTTAGAAGAGTATGGGGCTTGTTTTGTAACATTAACATATAACAAAATGTTGAGAGGATGTATTGGTTCAATTATTGCCCATCAGCCGCTTATAGATGATCTTGTCCACAATGCATATAATGCAGCATTTTCTGATACGCGTTTTTATCCTTTAAGCAGAGAAGAATTTGCTGATTTAGATATCTCTGTTTCATTGCTTTCTTCTCCTGAAAGGATGAGCTTTAATGATGAGCAGGATTTGCTGGGGCAGATTGTCCCTTTTACGGACGGAATAATAATTAAAGATGGCAATCATCAGGCTGTTTATCTTCCATCCGTGTGGGAGCAGTTGCCTGATAAAGAAGAATTTTTGAATTCTCTTAAGCAAAAAGCGGGTTTAAATAGAAATCATTTTTCCTACACATTTGAGGCTTATAAGTTTTCAACTGTTCATATCCCATAGTTCATTTTAGGTAAAAAGTTGAAAATTATCCTATAAATAGATGAAATTTTTAATAGGTTTAATTATGCGTTATTGTCATAAAGCCTCAATAACGGGTATTCTTGGGGCTTTTGTTACAAGTTTCTGTCTTAGTCTCGCTTTGAATTTGCTTGTTAAAACCAACAGCGGTGTGATATAATACCGTTAGTAGTTTACATTGGTTATGTGGTTATGAATAAAAGATTAATTATTATAGGGCTTTTGATTTTAGCGGTTTCTGTTGTTTTGAAATTCGTAATAACCGGTTTGAAGAGTGTTAAGGTTGACGAGTTTAAGCCAGTTGTTGCAATTTTCCTGATAGATGCATCAGCATCAAATCAGCACAAACTTTATGAACAGAGAAAATTCTTAACTCAAATGTGCTCTTTATTAGACCCTGAAGACCAAATCAAGATATTAAAGGTTTCTCAGGATGCTTACCTTATTTATGAAGGAAGCCCGCATAACGGAAGCACTATTAATAAATCAATGAATGCATTTACGCAATATGATAAAAATTCATACGGAACGGCATATGGCACGGCTCTTAAAAAAGCTTTTGGTCATGCATTGAGAATGAAAGCGGACGGATATACCCCTGCAATTGTTGTTATGGGAGATTTAGAGGATGAAGGCCCATTATCCGGTCAGATAAATTGGGATTTATTGCCTAAAAATGTAGCCAGTGTTCAGAAATATGTTCCGGATGTTTCAATGACATTCTTGTTTGCACACCCTTCAAAGCTGGATTATGTAAAAGAAAAATTAGTTCCGGTATTGGGAGAGCAAAAACTCATAATTGCTAACGAGCAAAACGCTGAAAAGATGCTTAGAAATTTCACAGCAGCAATCGGCAGATAAAAACATTAAGTCAGAACTAGAGGTATTTTATGACAATTATTGTATCTTCAAAGAATCAAGAACAAAGATTTGAAGGAAAAGAGATAATTAATATCGGAACTAACCTGAATTGTGATTTCTATCTGGATCTCGGGTTTGATTTACTGTTGACGTTAAACTATAGTGCCGAATTGAATAAATGCATTTTGGTTAATAATTTTAACTCCAAAGAGGTTCTTTTTAGAGGTCAGCCGATTGGTTCTCGAGTTGCAATCGAAAAAATGTGCAAATTGATGATTCCTGCAGGGGATGATTTTATCAGTATAAAAATAATCCCAGCTGAAGTATTTGCTACTCAGCAACAGGCAGTAATCGGTCAAGCTGCATCAGCTCAACCACAGGTTATGTCTCAACAAATCCCGCCTCAGATGCCTCAACAACAGGCACCTGTTCCTCCAGCCCCTCAAAAGACTATGAGTATGATTCAGCAAGAAGATTTTAACGAAGCTGATATAAGAGGGATTTACGGTTCAGATGTAAATGCCGAAACAAAAATTAAATTGGATAAAAGAAAATCTGACATCGAGAGAAAAAGAGTTTCTATCCTTAAAGAAATCGGATTTTACCTTGATGATTTGAAGAAAAAATTGGACATAAACAACAAAACATCTATCTTTGCTAATACAGGACTTGTAGTCGTTCCTTTTTTGTCAGTTATGTTTATGGCCGATGCATTTCAGTTTGTCGCTGATACAAGTGCTAAGGTGCTTATTCCACCACATGTTAAGGCACTTTTAATTTTCGCAATTATAGTATGTTTATTAGGTGCCGGATTAAAGCAAGGCATATTTCTGTATATGCAAAATAAAACTAACCGCCAGGTGAACCGTTCTTCAAAAATAGCAGAAAATTCTTCCTTGGTGGGCTCTTTGCTAGGCTTCATAACAATTTATGCTGTTATGATTTCTTTGTATTTTAAAGAAGGTGTAAATCTGCCTTGGGTGGCTGTTGTAATTGGTGCTATCTCCACAGGTGTTGTTATGATTACAGCTATGTTCTGTGGTCACTTGAAACACAGTAACATGGAGCTTGGTCTGGAATTGGACAGACATGAGAGCAGAGAAGATTTCCAAGGAGTAATACAAGAATATCAGCACTGGATTCATTTATATTTAAACAATTTAAGTAGAACAAGAATAAAACACATAAAAGATAAATTATTCTCTTTGCAGTTAAAATCGTTCGGAGAGATTGTTCTGGGAATTTTGACAGCACCGTTCCTTGCATATGGTGTTTCAAATACTTTGGCAATGTGCTTTCCTGATGCAGCCGGTTGGATAAGAGTTTCCGGTTTTAGATACAGTCCTATATTCTTGACTCTTTCTACTTTTTTAATCATCTTTGCATTCTTCTCATTTGCTGCTTCATTCTTATGTACAAGAAAAGCAAGAGCGTCTGAAGTCATAAAGAGAGATGGCTTCAGTAACTATCAAGCACATGGTGTCGATCTTTACGGAACGGAAGGAATCAAAAAACTTCAGGGAGAAAGATTGAGATTTTTCTTAATCGGAGCGACAATCATTTTTATCGAATTTTCAATGAATATTTCATACTTTGTAGGGGAAATTGGTGGTGATTTCAATGGTATTTTCCTAAGTTCGATTGCAGCTTTAGTTCCAACTTCGCTGCTGTTGGCAGAAACGTATATGCTGAGCGGTACCCAGTTCCATATATTTGCGCACGAAGAATTATTGTCAAAAATAGATAAAGATATAGATTAGAAAGAAATAACGAGATAAATAAGATGTATAGATGCTTAGAATGTAATACGGTCTTTAATATTAAACCTGATTATTGTGATTGCGGCAATGATACTTTTGATAGTGTTCAAGCCAATCCGCTTCCTACTCAGGATAGTCAAGTCTATTATTCAGAGCCTGCAACCGTCCAAGTTCCTGTTAATAAAAAACCTACAGATATAAAAGCATTAACTTCTAATATTATCTTTGGTTTGTGCATTCTATTATCGATTTTAGCTTGGCTTTTTATCGGGAATAATTCATCATCCAGCTCCTCTAAAGGAACGGATTCGGACATAAATGCATCATCAGGATCCCATATACCAGATATCAGCCAAGTTTGGGATAGTACTCCTCCTGCAGTTCAAAAGCAGATAGGAATAAAACTTCCCACAGAAGTTAAGAAAGTTCCTATATTAAACTCTAGAATGGCAACATTAGGACCTGAAATGAGAACGTATGTTCTGTCTTTGGGGCAGACTTTTGTGTCGAATTGGCCTAGAGGTTCTGTTGTTGGTGATGGTTCTTGCGAGATTGAATTTATAGTTGATACGACAGGTAAGATTAACGGTAAGAAAATATTGAAGCCGTCTAACAATTCTACGATGGATGAGTCAATCAAACTTATGTTAGAAAACGTCACTCAGGTAAATCCTCCTCCTGCTGAATATCAGGAAGAAAAGATTATTATGGCATTCAGTATCCAGAACAGAGCATTTAAAGTTTATTACCCTCAATATTAATCGAGGGTAATAAAAATTTTATAATTCCGATTTTTCTGCCAGTGTACTTTTGTCAACGCCAAACAACTCCAGGTAATCATATATTGGTCCTTTTCTACCTGGTTGAATCCAGCTGAAGTCTTGCTTCAAGGAATTCATAACCATTTTGTTATATTTTTGTTTGTCATTGAAGAATGTTGATATACCTTCTTTTAATGCTTTATGGAAGCCCTCTGAATTTATATCTTTTGTCAATATGCCGGTTTGATCTTCACCTTCTGCATTTACTGTGTCGACAATTCCGCCTGTAGCTGTCGCGATTACAGGGGTTCCCATAGCGAATGCTTCACTTTGAGTAAGTCCGCATGGCTCAAACTTGCTAGGCATCAAGAAGAAATCTGTAGCTGCCATTATTGCAGGGTTTGGAGCAAATCCGCTTGCGAAAATAACTCTGTTTGTGTCTTCAGGTTTAAGTTCTTGGTGTAATTTTTCAAGAAGTTCGCGTTTTTTACCGCCTTCGCCATCTTCACCTGCGATGTAGAAGATTGGTTTTGGTTGGCCTTTGAAGTCGCTATCCCAATTTTCGTATAATTTTTTGATTGAATCTGCAAGTATATCAACACCTTTTTGGTCTACTAATCTGTGAGCATACGAAATAATAGGTGTTTTTTCGATTTCTTCATCACTCAATGATGGAAGTTCTGTTTTGAAAGCGTTTTCAAGTTTATCAACTACTTTTTTGCCTGAAGAGAATGGGCGGAAAAATTCATTGTAGAATGCTGCTTTGTTTTCAGCTCTTGCTGATAAAATTTCTTCTTCTGTTGAGTCTGTTGAATATGTTTTAAAGTTTACTCCGGTTTTATCCAGAATGAATTTTTGTTTTCCGTTGATATTTATGTTTTTGATGTCATTACCGTTAATTATTCCAACCATTGTGCCTGATTTATCTCTTTCTTCAAGAGCCCATTGAAGGTAACTTGATTTTTCTGGTTCTTTAACCAGTTCTTTTGCATAGTTTTGAGAAACCGGAGCAAAATAGTCGCTTAAGCAAATACCCATATTTAAAAGGTTGACGTGTCTGTCGCCCGAATCAGGATTCATCACGGTCACGTTGGAAAGAGCGTCATGTGGTGATTTTGTGTTAGCATTGTGTACTATGTCTGCGGCGAAGTTATCGAACAGGGTATTCAATATATTTTCTGAAACTTCAACTTTTTGAACATAATCGTTGTCTATGTGCGTATATCCCTGGTATTGAGCATTATGCCCAATTGTTATTATTCTCATATCAGATAGTGCTTTTGCGGCATTATCTTCTAAGCCGCCATAGGCATTTTCCATCGGAGCTTTGTATCTTGATAATGCCGCAATAGGAGCTGCTTGCCAGTCATTTAATACAAATCCGTTCGGTTTTCCTATTTCTTCAAGTTTTTCTCTGTTATGTATGTGTAATCCTTTAACGCTATTAGGATCATACATTGATTTTGCAAATTCGTATACTGCTTTATCGAAGAATGCAAATTTTTCAGGTTCTTCTGACTTGGCTGTTCTAGAATATATTGTTCCGTTGAAATATTCGTCATTTTTTACAAAAACTAATGGAGGAGTGTTTATTTCTTTTCCTTGATTGTTTAATTTTTTAGTGCTCACAAAAACTTCTACAGGTTCATCTTTTGAATCGTGAAGTTTGTATGAATGTACTTTGAATTCTGCAACCTTATCAAGTTTAAATACTGTACCAGAATAATTGTATGTGTATTCTCCATTTTCGTATTTTAAGCTTGCAAATCCGTTCTTTTGATACATTGGGACTATGGTCGGTGTTTTTATGCCTAATGCTTCAAAGTTATTCTGAAGATCAACCGGAACAGCTCCCAATCCGCCTTCTTTGATAGGGGCGAATTCTGATGTTATGGACCAAACGGTATCTCCTTTTTTAAGCGGAGCTTTTGATTTTTGCAACTCTCCGTGAATTAGTTGAGTTGCAGAGTTCTGGATTCGTGCAATTGCCTCTTTGTATTTTCCTTGATCAAAGCCGCCTTTTTTATCTACTCCTTTAAGAAGTCTGAAGCCATTTACGTTTTCAAGATATTTTGTGTGCAGAGCACCTTTTTCGTTGATATTTTTTGCGTAATCAGCAGTATTTTGTGCATTGTAAGCAACAGATTCTAAGGTATTTATTTTATCAGCAGCTCTTTGTGCTATTTCTTTGTGTAATTGTTCGTCGTTAACATCATTTTTGTTGCTTTTTGATCCTATAAGATCAGCAAAGCTCACTCCGGCAAATGCCGCTAGAGCCGTCCATACTCCGGCGTTGCTTTTTTCTACTTTTGTTACGATTTCTTTTCCGTCAGCAATTTTTGAACTCAAATCAGAGAGCTGTTTAACGAGTTCTTCGTTTTTTGAAACCAATTTTTTGATATTTTTCATATCAATTTTGTGCATCACAACAGCCGTAATAGGAAGTGCTGCAATAGCTGCTATTCCGCTGTATTTTAGGAGGTAATCCATCACTTTGCTTTTTGGATTATTTTGTTCGGTGCTGTTTACAAAGGTATCTTTTTTAGGTGTTTGTTCAAGATTTGTTCCGGCAGGTACTTGTTGAACATTTGCACTTTCAGCTGGTTTCGCTGATGGTTGAGCAGATACAACGTTATTTCCGAATTCTTTTAATAAATCTGAACCAAAACTTACTTTCATAAACTACTTACCTTTATATTTGGATGCTACTTTAATAAGTCTAGTAAAAAAAAAAATTGCGTTTTGTAAAAATATTCTAAAATGCCTCAAAAATCACTAAAACAGGGCAAAAAGCTCTGTTTTTACCCTGTAGTTGTTTGAAAAATGTTTACAAAATTTTAAAATAATTCAGAAAATCGTCTCATTGCTTCTATTGTGTTTTCTCTGTTACCGAAAGAAGTTAATCTGAAATACCCTTCTCCGTTCTGGCCGAAACCAGCACCAGGAGTGCCTACAACTGCGATTTTCTCTAGCATATAGTCAAAAAATTCCCAAGAGCTCATAGAATTAGGGCATTTTAACCATATGTACGGTGAGTGTTTTCCGCCGGTAAACCAAAATCCCTTTTTCTCAAGAGTTTCAGCAATTATTTTGGCATTTTCGCTGTAATAACTTATGTTTTCTTGAATTTGTTTTTGACCTTCTTCAGAGAAAACTGCTTCAGCACCTCTTTGGATAATATATGGAACGCCGTTAAATTTAGTTGTTTGTCTGCGAAGCCATAGTTTATTCATAGATACGCCATTAGAGTTAAGTTCTTTAGGAACTATCGTGTAGCCGCATCTAGTGCCTGTGAACCCTGCTGTTTTTGAAAGAGAGCAAAACTCAATTGCACATTGTTTTGCACCTTCTATTTCAAAAATGCTTCTTGGAAGAGTATTATCTTTTATAAAACATTCGTATGCTGCATCGAATAATATTACCGCTTTATTCTTTAATGCGTAATCTACCCATTTTTTAAGGTCTTCTTTATTGTACACGGCACCTGTAGGATTGTTCGGTGAGCAAATATAAATTATGTCGCAATGAACTGATTCGTCGGGAAGTGGTAAAAACCCGTTAGTTTCATTAGCATCAGCAAAGACTATTTTTCTACCAGCCATTACGTTAGTATCAACATATACAGGGTATACGGGATTTGGGATTACAACAGTATTGTCTTCGCTGAATAAATCCAATATGTTCCCCAAGTCGCTTTTAGAACCGTCACTTATGAAAATTTCGTCAAGTTCAAGCAATGTATTTCTTTGGGAATAATAATTTTGCACCGCAGTTTTCAGAAAATCATATCCTTGTTCAGGACCATATCCTTTGAAAGTTTCTTTGACTCCCATCTCATCAACTGCTGTTTTCATTGCTTTTACTACCGCATCACAAAGTGGCAGTGTCACGTCGCCTATCCCCAGCCTTATTAACGGAGCTTGAGGGTTTTTTGCTAAAAATTCAGATACTTTTTTTGAGATAGTTGAAAACAAATAACTATCTTCAAGTTCCA
>JAEZLC010000125.1 GCA_023435965.1 Cyanobacteria bacterium OH_CDB_58
GTCATTAATTGTAACATAAGTTATCTTTTTTTTTAAAATAAGGCAAAAAACATGATTTAGAGTTATTGATATATTCAGTGAGACTAGCTGAAGTTATTATTGAATGAAAATCCCAAATCTTATAACAAAAACTTTAACAAACGAAAAATCACGCAACGTAATAACAAAACTCAGAGATCCTAATTCTTTGATGCCTGTTATTTTGCTTGAAGCTACAGTAACCGGCGGAAGAACTCTTCAGGCTTATAAAAGAGGCGGTTATACTGAAGCAAGAGAAAGACTGTGCGAAGAAAGCATTGGTGCTGTATTCTGGCTGTTCGGCGTAAAAATGTTCAACAAAATTGGTGATATGTTCGGAAAACATGTCTTGAAAATTCCTGAAACGGAATTTGATGTTGGTAAGGATGCTCTAAGAACACCTTTTGACAACATGGTAGAGAAGTTGGCTAAAGATTCTGAAGCTGCAACAAAAGCAGGCAAGAGCGTTAAAGCTATCAGTAAAAATGCATTAGCAGGATTTAAATTCGGTAAAATTATCCTTAGCATTTTGGCTGCAACAAGTTTTATCGGATTTGTTGTTCCAAAATTTAACCAATCTATAACAAGAAAAGTCATTTCTAAAAATAAACACGGAAATGAAACCAGTCAGCCTGCTGATTCTAATACTCAAAGTAAGTCGGAGCAACACAATTCTACTGTTGCTTTTTCGAAGGCTGCAAGTATAGAAGATTTTAAAAATAAGGTTACTAATAAAGGCGTGGCGTTTAAGGGCGGGTTTATCAATCCAGAAATGTTGGCGACAATGGCACACAACTTGGAAAATCATCCTATATATAAGTTGTTGGCAACGGATACCGGTATAGTTACTGGCAGAACCCTGAATGCAAGAAATGCTGATGAAAGAATTGAAATACCGTTTAGAGACGGATCTTCGATATACTTCTATTTGTTCTGTACAAATCATATCATTTCCGGCCTAGAAAAAGCACTTAAATTCGGAAATATTGCAAAATTGGATCCTAGTTCTGCAAAACTTGTTCATGAGCTCATGTTGAATAGTCTAAGCAAGTCAGGCGGTTCAATGAGTGTCGAAGATTTCCAAAAGAATATGTTAGGCTCTCTGTCTGACTCTGGAAAACAAATTTTAGACAATGTCTTTGACAAAAAAGAAGTTGTGGCGTTGGATGATTTCTTGTCTCGTATTTCTGATGATGTTTTAAAAGAAAAAGCAAGAAAAATTTCAACTCTTCAACCAGAGCAAGCAAAATTAGGTGCTGTGATTTCAAAAATGCAGGCTACAGATGTTCTTAAAGAAGCAGAAATATCCGATTCTGATTTCTTGCTAAAAGCATATAAGCAAGCGTTTAACACTATTAAAGATGGTAAAGAAATCGATAATTTAAGAAACCCGTACAAATATATACCGATGTCTAGAATCGAGTCATTCAGAAGTCATATTGATGATTATGTTAATACTGTAATCGATTATGCCAAAAAAATGAATAAAGACGTTGTTGATGAGACAGTGTTAAAAACAATGAATACGAAAAATATGGTGAGATACGGTGGCTTCTTCGCAACGGGATTCCTCGTTTCTGCTGCGTTCTTGTCAACAATCATCCCAAAAACGCAATATTTGATTACCAAACTCAGAACAGGCAAAAATGAGTTCCCTGGTTTGGAAGCAGACGGTATTAAGCAAAAGTAGGATAAGACCTATAGTTCCATTACTTCTTTGGTCCAGTAATTCGGGAAATATTTGGCAACTTTTGGTATGAATTTAATTACTGTATACTCAGGGTCTTCAGATCCAAGTTTGAAGTATATTTTCCATTCTTCATCCCACAGTTTGTCTTTTATTATTCTGTCGTAGACCAAATCTGTTGTTCCAAAGAGAGTCAAACCTTTGTTTAAGCGAGGGCAGAAGTAATATAAGGAGATAGTAGGATTATCTTTTATTTGGTTTATTTTATCTGTATTGATTGCTGTTATTATGTAATTTGATAGATCCCCATCCTCGAAAAGTTCTTTATTTGCAGGGTATTTTTCAATATCCCTTACATTTGCCATTGCTCTGGTTTCAGCCGAGTCGTATTGTTTATTTATAGTGGATAGATAGTACGAGTCACAACATTCTATCAATTGTCTTGTTTCAGATAAAAATTGTTCTTTTTCCATAATGTTTCTCCTTGTTGTATTTAAGTTATAGAAAAAGATAATTGTTTACAATTGGAATGGTGATTAATTTATTGTTTAGGATGTGTAAGATTTATGTCTATCCACTCGAGCATTGATGTTAGGGCCTTGGCTCTGTGCGAAAGAGAGTTTTTTTCATAAGAAGAAAGTTCTGCCATTGATTTGTTGTATTGCGGTAAGAAAAATATAGGATCGTAGCCAAAACCATGTGTTCCTTTAGGTTCTGTAGAGATTAACCCGTAAACTTTACCTTCGGTTTTATGGATTATTTCTCCCTTTTCATCAACAAGAACCATAACAGAGATAAAGTGAGCTGTTCTTTTCTCTTGTTCAACGGATTTGAGTTCATTTAAAAGTTTTTGGATTTTTTCATTCTGTGTTCCGGCATATCTTGCAGAGTGTAAGCCTGGAGCTCCATCTAGCACATCCACACACAATCCTGAGTCATCAGCAAGGCAGTATTTTTTGGTTAAGTCGGCAGCCGCTTTTGCTTTTATAAAAGCATTTTCTTCGTAAGTGGAGCCGTTTTCTTCAGGATTAAAATTACCCTTTATTATTTCAAACTCGATATTTGGATATTTGTTTATTTCATTAATCTCTTCGAGTTTGTGAGGGTTTGCGGTTGCGATTATAATCTTTTTTTGTAATTTATTTTCCAAATCTTCTGTTTCTGTTTTTAAATTCAATTATTGCGTTGCTTAAAGATTCTTCGTTAAACTCAGGCCAGTATTGATCAGTAACATATATTTCAGAATATGCCAGCTGCCAGAGCAAGTAATTGCTTATTCTCATCTCTCCGCCTGTTCTGATTAGTAAATCAGGGTCAGGGATTTCGCTTGTATATAAGTTATTTGCGACCATTTCTTCTGTAATGTCTTCTGGAGAGATTTCGTTATTTGCAACTCTTTGGGCAATAGCTTTGAATGAGTTAACAAGCTCCATTCTCGAGCCGTAGTTGAATGCTATTTGAAGTTTAACTCCGGTATTGTTTTTTGTCTGTTCTTCAGCA
>JAEZLC010000261.1 GCA_023435965.1 Cyanobacteria bacterium OH_CDB_58
TTTGTAGGTAATTCGGTTTTTGCGTTTGCACCTGCTCAATTATATGATCAAGTTTGGAGACTCATAGATGCAAAATATGTAGACCAGACAAATAATGCTCAAGATTGGGGTAAGTGGAGAGGTAAGTACGATAGACATATCCAAACAGATGAAGATGCATATGTCGCAATCGATACGATGCTCGCAAGTTTAAATGACCCGTATACAAAATTTTTAAACCCTAAAGAGTTTGAAGAAGAAACAAGCTCTATTAAAGGTTCTTTAAAAGGAATAGGCGTTCAGATAGGAGTTAGGGACGGTAAATTATTGATTATTGCTCCTATTGAAGATACCCCTGGTGAAAGGGCAGGATTACTTGCTGAAGATGAAATCCTAGAGATAAACGGAGAATCCACTAAGGGTATTACTGTCGATAAGGCAGCTGACAGAATCAGGGGTGAAGAAGGTACTAGCGTAGAACTTCTGATCAAAAGAAAAAATCAACCAAATAAACTTTATAAAATTACCAGAGCTGAAATAGAAATTAAGGCAGTATCGCAAAAACTTCCCGAGAACATTAAGTTGAATGATTCAGTCGGTTATATTAGGTTAAGCTCTTTTATCAGTAAAAATGCCTCAGAAGAATTTTCTAATGCACTTCAGACGAATGCTTCCAAAAAAGGTTATATCATTGACTTAAGATCAAATCCTGGTGGTTTATTGAGCAACGCTATTATGATGTCAAACATGTTCTTGAACGGCGGGATTATCGTTAGCACTGTTGATAGAGACGGCTATAAGGATACAACCAGAGCTACAAGAAAGTTTGTTTCAGATAAACCGATGGTAATTCTTATAAACAAAGGAAGTGCTTCAGCAAGCGAGATATTCTCTGGAGCAATGAAAGACAATCATAGAGCCTTACTTGTGGGCGAAAATTCTTTTGGTAAAGGGTTAGTTCAGGAAATAAACAAACTTCCGGGTGGAAGCGGCGTAAATATTACAATCCAAAAATACCTTACTCCAAGCGGAACAGATATAAACAAAAAGGGTATATCTCCTGACGTTACTGTTGAGCTTTCTGAAGATGACATCAAAAACAAAAAAGATGTTCAACTGCTCAAGGCAGAAGATTTGCTTCTCAGAATGATAGCAAGCGACAGTCGTTGCAGCAGATAAAGTATTTAATAAATATTCAATATAAAAAGCTGGTTATAAAACCAGCTTTTTAATTATTCAATTGGATTATTAATCTAGTCCTTAAGATTTTTCCAGCTTGTCATAGATGATTTGTGCCGCATTTAGCAATGGATCTATTGCCGGAGAGTACGGAGGTGCATATGGAAGGTCTAAATTCAAGAAGTCATCAATCTTTGTATTCATCAAAATCGCCGACGAAACCGCATTTATTCTTTTATCTGCATCACCGCATCCAATCGCCTGTGCTCCTAATATTTCACGAGAGTTCTTGTCTACTACCAGTTTTATCGTGATATTGCCTACTTCTGGCATGTAGCCTGCCCTGTCTTTCTTTGTTACGAGTGCAGTTTCTACTTGGTAGCAAAGAGCTTTTGCTTCTTTTTCGGTTATACCGGTTGTTGACATTGTGAAACCGAAGTATCTTGTGACCGCAGAGCCGAGAATGCCTTCGAATTCACATCTTTGGCCTGCAATATTCAATGCTGCACAACGACCTTCTTTATTTGCGGTAGATCCCAATGGAACCCAACAAGGTTTATGAGTGACGCCGTGTCTTTTTTCAACACAATCACCTACAGCGAAGATTGAGGGATTTGATGTTAGGAAATGACTATCAACCCATATAGTTCCTTTGTAGCCTCTTTTTAAGTCTGTGTCGTCAAGTAGTTCGGTATTCGGTACGACACCTGCAGCGATAACTACAAAATCAGCCTCTATTTCTTTACCTTTAGATGTGATAACTTTTTTTACGTATCCGTCTTCTCCTTCGAATTTTACGACGGTATCAGAGTTTATTATATCTACTTTGTCACCGTCTTTATTTTCAACGTGCTTTTGTATAAGTTCCGCCATATCATCATCGAATATTCCCATGATATGTTTACTCACATCTACAATGGTTACGTGAAGATGGTTGTGCACGAACGCTTCAAGAAGTTCTATGGCTATGTATCCTCCTCCGACAATAACAGCTTTTTTGGAATTTAACATAGCTTCTCTAATTCTTATTCCGTCTTCTATTGTCCTTAGAGTGTAGACATTTCGAAGTTCTACATTTTCTATCTGAGGAATGTACGGTTTTGCACCTGTCGCAATAATCAGAGTATCGTAAGCAACGTTGTATGTGTTGCCATTGTGAACATCCTGTATCACCACTTCTTTTTGGTCGGGCATTATTTTTATACATTTTTGTTCTAAGTGGACGCTGATACCGTTCTTTTCAAACTGATCCGGACGTCTTACTATGAGTTTTCGGTGATCGTCAATCATCCCTTCAACATAATAAGGAAGGCCACAAGCAGAATAAGAAATGACATTTTCTTGTGTATACAAATCTATTATGTAGTCAGGTTTTTCGCGTCTTAATTTAGCGGCAGCTTTCGGACCTGCAGCTCCGCCTCCAATAATTACAACTTTTCTTGGCATATTACCTTCTTCTAAATTTTAGTCAAAAATCATTCTTTGAAGTTCAATATCGCTGATTTCCAGCAACTCTTTTTCTATTTCAAGAGCTTTTTCGGAATCAACGATCTCTAATAAAATTATTCCGTAAGGAGCACAGCTTTTTGGTTCAGAATTGTGCAAACCTATTCTTGTTTTTATCGAACAGCCATGTTTTGTAAGGATTGCCTGGAATTCTACAGCATTCTCAATCCTATGATTCATTTTGATGCCAATAATAGTTACCATATGTCTCTTCTCCTTCTTGCTTAGCTTAGTACTTAGTAAATTGGATTTATTCAATTATACTTTATTTTTCGTGGATTTCAAGCTTAGAAGTTTTGTCTTCTTCTTTAAGCATTTTTGGCAAGTGTATATGAAGGACACCGTGTTTTAAATCAGCATTGCTTCTTTTAACGTCTATTTCCTGAGGGAAGTAAAGCGTTCTTGAATAATGGCCGTATCTGAATTCTGATTTGTGATATTTTTTGCGTTTGTCCTCTTCTTCTTTCTCAGATTCTTTGTGTGCTTCAATCTTCAAAGATGACTTGTTGATATCAATTAAAATGTCGTCTTTTTTTATCCCCGGCAACTCCACTTTTACTTTAAAAGAGTCATCATATTCTTTTATGTCAACAGGCATTGCCATCCCTTTTATTTCTTGGTTGAAAAGGTATTCTGGGAATAGATTATCAAAATTCCTGTGAAGAAGAGAGTTTATGTCTTCATTTATTGCGTTTAAAAACGTATCCGGTTTTTTTATTAAATACTTCATGTGACCTCCCGTAAGTCAAAAAATAATATACTATTACATTTCCATTTTTTACAAAAAAAATAATACTTACATTGCCTGTAAGTATTATTTGAAAATGGGTTAATTGATTAATTAAATATTATTCTTCTTCAACTGTTCCGACTTGTTTTTGCTTGATGTTGTGAACAACCGCGTCAACAAGAAGGTCATATGATGCCATGTTTTGTACATCAGGGCTAAATTCCTTGATTAGCATTTCCTTGACCATAGCTTCAAGCTTCATTCCATCAGTGGCAACACCTTTGTCCTGATCATTGCAAATCATATCAATATAATTTGCATTTATTTTATAGTCTTGAACCTGCGAGAACATAAGCCATTTTAGTTTTGGTCTGATGTTTGACAGTTCTTTTACGATTTTTAGATTTTTTAGATTAAACATTTGAGTTCGACCTCTCCGCTTTTAAATTTTACTTCTTTTATTTCTTTTATATTTTGCTCTTTTTTATATGATAAAACATTTTTGATTGATTGCATAGTGCAAAGCCGATTTGTTAAAACGTATATTAGTAAATCATATAGGGTTGTCTGCTCTATTTTTGAAGAAAACTCGTCCTTGAGTATATCTTTTACGATTTTTGCCATCCTGCCTGAGTTACATTCCAGTGCCAGTTTTTGATTGTAGTATATTGTGTCGATGAAAGTGCCTTCATTTTTAACTGATTCATCATCAGGACATGGTATCCATGTGAGTTTTTTGTATGTTTTATGGGCTTTAGTGTATTTAGCATTATGTTTTTTGTACATGCTTCTTTTACTCTTTCACTGACCAAGGATATAAATCTCATGAAGGTCATAAATTAACCAATTAAGGCACAATGATTTACAAAACTTAATGAATTGGAGTTGAAATACCTGCAATTACTACAAATTTAGTTTTTAATAATATTTCTGCTAACTTGTGAATAATTTTAATTGAGAGTAAAATTAGTAAAAGTCTAAAAATGAGTTTATGGGTAAATCGAAGAAAAGAATATTTAATAAATATAAAAACAATGGCACAACTATCAAGCGAGAGGATGCCATTGATAAAGTTATCTTTAGTATAAAAAATAATATATTAGATATAGAAGAAAAAAATCTAATAAGTTTGTTTGGAATTTCTGCGG
>JAEZLC010000192.1 GCA_023435965.1 Cyanobacteria bacterium OH_CDB_58
GCCCAAGATGATAAGCAGTCTGATTTAGAGGAGAAATTCAATCAGACACTTTCCTCAATCCAAGAAGAGGGATACTTCGACGGAATTGATTATTTTAAGTCGTACTTGAATAAAGACTTATATGGAATTATCGAGTTTTTGCCGGATGATTACATATTGGTTTTTGATGAGTATGCCCAAATTAAACAAAAATATGAATTGATAGATTCTAACCTGAAAAAACAATATGAAGAAAACCTCAAAGGTCTTCTGAATTTGCCTTTGAAAGAGTTTAATCATTTTTCGTTCCAAGAATTTTTAAAAACGATTTCAAAACAGCACAAACTCTATTTTGATAATTTCATAAATGATGAAACGGATTACTTAATTGAGTTTCAGACGGATTTGATTCCCAGTTTTTCATCAAAAGTAGAAGATATTATTTCATTTATTCTGGACAAACAATCAAAAGGATATAAGGTTGTTTTGGCAACAGACTATAAAAGCAGGGTAGAAGAGATATTAAAGGATTTTGAGGTCCCTTTTTCTTCTGATTTTTTACAGAAACAAGATGTCTTTTTGTCTCAGAATATTGCAGTTGCCGGTTCCGTTATTGAGGACTATAGGCTTGTGATTCTTACTGACAAAGAGCTTTTCAATAAGCGTTCTAAAGATATTACTGTAGCTAAAAAATCTTATTACAAAGAAAATCAGGAATTCTTAGAATCGATAAATGATATAAAAGTAGATGATTATGTTGTTCATATGGTGCATGGGATAGGGCTTTTTAAAGGAATTTCTAAACAAGTAATAGATGGTGAAGAAAAAGATTATTTAACTATTGAGTATGCCAATGGTGATAAGCTTTACATGCCTGCAGAGCAGATTAACTTACTCTGCAGATACAGAGGTTCAGGCAGTGTAAAACCTTCATTGTCAAAAATGGGAGGTAATGACTGGAATAATACAAAAAGTAAAGTTAAAAAAGCGGTTGAAGATATTGCAAAAGAACTTATATATTTTTATGCAAGAAGAGAGCTCGCTGAAGGTTTTTCCTTTGAGTCGGACACTGTTTGGCAGTATGAAATGGAAGAATCTTTTGAGTATACGGAAACCCCGGATCAGATGCGTGCCATAAACGAGACAAAGTCCGATATGGAAAATCAAAAACCTATGGATAGGCTTATCTGCGGCGATGTTGGTTTTGGTAAAACTGAAGTGGCAATTCGGGCTATATTTAAGGCTGTGATGTCCGGTAAACAAGTTGCTGTAGTTGTTCCAACGACAATATTGGCAATGCAGCATTTTCAAACTATCAAAGAAAGGTTCAAACCTTTCCCCATAAAGGTTGAACTTCTTTCAAGGTTCAGGACTCAGAAGGAGCAAAAAGAAACGCTTAAACATTTAACAACCGGGGAGTGTGACATTGTAATCGGTACTCATAGGCTATTGCAAAAGGATATTCTTTTCAAGGATTTAGGGCTTTTAGTAGTTGATGAAGAACATAAATTTGGAGTCAAGCACAAGGAAACACTCAAAATGTTCAAGAAAAACGTCGATGTGCTTGCTATGTCTGCTACTCCTATCCCAAGAACTCTTTACATGTCTCTTTCTGGAATAAAAGACATGAGTATAATAAACACCCCACCTACAAACCGTTTACCTGTGAAAACGTTTGTCGGAGAGTATAAAGACAGTACTGTAAAAAATGCCATAAATTATGAGTTAGAGAGAGACGGACAAGTTTTTTACCTTTATAACAGGGTAGAAACTATTTTTGAATTTGCTGCAAGCTTGAACAAAATCGTCCCTAATGCCAGAATTGCGGTTGCCCACGGTCAAATGGATGAAAAACATCTTGAAAAAATTATGCTCGAATTTTTGGAACATAAATATGACATTTTGTTGTGTACTACCATTATTGAATCCGGACTTGATATTCAGAATGCAAATACAATAATAATCCATAATTCAGACAGATTTGGCTTAGCTCAGCTCTACCAATTAAGAGGAAGAGTCGGTCGCTCTGATAGGCAAGCATACTGCTATTGTTTATATAAGAATACCCAAACTCTCTCGGAAGAAGCTATCAAAAGGCTGAAAGCAATTAAAGAATTCACTACTCTGGGAAGCGGTTATCAGATAGCTTTGAGAGATATAGAAATCAGAGGAGTTGGAAATATTCTCGGCACCAAACAACACGGACAAATGGTGAACGTAGGATTTGACACATATTGCAGTCTTCTTGAAGAAGCTATAAATGAGGTTAAAAATGAGAATTATGAGCCTGTTAAACCCACAATAATCGATATCAACGTAACTGCCTTTATCCCTGATGATTGGGTGGGGTCAAAAGAGCAGAAAATGATTGAATACAAGCGACTTGCTGATGTTAAATCAGTATCTGAGCTTGATATTATAACGGCAGAATGGAGAGATAGGTTTTCAAAAATGTCCGAGCCTGTAGAAAATTTAATTAAGCTGGTTCACCTAAGACTACTGGCAAATCAGGCTAATATCCCTTTAATAAGGGAAACGGACAGTAATATCAGGGTTTATACTTGGTTTAATAAGCCCGAATGGAGTATTATTCAAGCAAAATTACCGCCAAATATTACAAAATGTATTAAGTTTACTCAAGCTCCTAAATCCTGTGAAGATGGTCATTCCATCCTCCTTATAGACAATTCTTTATTCACATTTGAAGAATTATTTAACATGTTGACTAATTTATTTTATTATATATTTAGAATAACCTCTGAATATAAAGAATAATAACTTTTCGACAAGGAGAGAAAGATGAGAAAATTAAAATTAATGCTGACAATTGCACTAACGGCTCTTGTTTTCGCAGGCTGTTCTTTTGACAAGAACAGAAATGCTGTTATTGTGGTTAACGATAAGCCGATAACAAAGCAAGATTTTGACAAGGCATTTGACACAGTGTCTAGCAATCCTATGTTTGCTCAGCTTGGTGTGGACTTAAAAACCGATCAGAACAGCTTTTTGTATTTAATGTTGAAAGACAGAGTTGTAAATGAGCTTGTGGTTAAGGAACTTTTAAACCAAGAAATTGAAAAAAGAAGAATTAAAGTTACTGAAGAAGACATTAATAAAGAGCTTAAAAACATAATAGACAAAATCGGCTCTAAAGATAAGTTTAATGAAGTATTGAAACAAAACGGAGTTTCTTCAGCTCAGTTCAAAAAAGATTTAACCGAAGAAGTAAAAATCAAAAAACTTGTGGATTCTCTTTCTTTGGTTTCTGTTGGCGATAGCGAAGTTGCTAAGTACTACAAGGCAAACATTGATAAGTTCAAATATCCTGATAAAGTACGAGCTTCTCATATATTAGTTAATGCAAATCCGGAAGAGTTAAAACAGGTTATTGCCGCAAGTCCTGATGGTAAAAAACTCAGTGAAAAAGAAATTCAGGCAAAAGTAGAACAAGATATTGCAGTTAAATTTGAAAAAGCGAAAAAGCTTTTGGCTGAAGCTAAAAAAGATCCAAAACAATTTGCAAAAATAGCAAAAGAAAATTCGGATGATACCATGAGTGCTCAGCAAGGTGGAGACTTAGGATATTTCTCTTCCCAAGAAATGGTAGAAGCATTCTCTAAAACTGCTTTTGCGATTCAGCCGGGAACAATCAGTGATGTCGTGAAAACACCATACGGTTACCACATAATCTATGTTACAGATAGAATTAAGGCTGGTACAGAACCGTTGGAAAAAGTGAACCAAGAGATCAAAGATTATCTTGAAAATCAGGAAAAGGTCAAAATTCTTCAAAAATTTGTTGATTCACTAAAAGATAACGCAAAAATTGAGTATAAAGACCCTAGTTTTGATCCAGCAGTTATCCAAAAGCAAATAAAGGAACAATCTCAAAAAAATCCTTCGTTAATGGATGCTCAGCAACCAGCAAAACAATAAAGTAGAAATATTTATAGTAAACTATATGTGGGGAAAGCTTAATTGTTTTCCCCATATATAAATATAAGGAGAATAAACTTGGGAGAGCTTGTTAAACAAGAAAATTTGGAAGAGCTGTTAAAAAAGCTTAAAAGTGAAAATAAGACTGTAGTTACAACAAACGGATGCTTTGACATATTGCATGTCGGGCATGTAAGATATCTGAAGAAAACTAAAAGTTTTGCAGATGTATTAATAGTTGCTCTTAACTCAGATAAGTCAATAAGAAGCATCAAGGGACCGGATAGGCCTATAAATAATGAAAATGACAGAGCTGAGATACTTAATTCTCTTTATTTTGTTGATTATGTGGTTCTTTTTGATGAAGATTCTCCAATGGATTTGCTCGCAAAGATTAAACCAGATGTTCATACAAAAGGTGCTGACTATACAGTAGAAACTCTTCCTGAGGCAAAGGTTATAATGGATAATGGCGGAAGAATAGAGTTTATAT
This sequence comes from Cyanobacteria bacterium OH_CDB_58, assembly GCA_023435965.1. Lineage (GTDB taxonomy): Bacteria > Cyanobacteriota > Vampirovibrionia > Gastranaerophilales > Gastranaerophilaceae > JAEZOG01. Next base: position 4,409 of record JAEZLC010000192.1, read on the forward strand.
CCTTTGTGGAAGGCAAGTCTACGACATCAATCATCGAAAAGATTAAGACGTAATATGTAGATGTTTGAAATTTTATCAACTAAGTATTAAAATAGAGAAATAAATTTGAAGAGGGGACAGAGGATTTATGAAGTCATATAGTTTAGAAGAGATTTCACAAATAGTCGGCGGAATGCTTACAAAAGTAGAAAGTGCCGATATTACTAGAATTGGGCCGCCATCATTAGCGGACGAGAACACTTTAGCATTGGCATTAAACGAGGAGGAAATAGAAAACCTTGGCAAAACGGCGGCAAAAGCAGCTTTAGTGCCTTTGGGTGTTTCCTTTGAGAGTATTTCAACAATCGAGGTAGAAAGACCAAGATTGGCTATGATGAAGCTTCTTCACCTTTTTTATATACCGCCGGATTCATCCGCGGGTATACATCCTAGTGCTACTATTCATCCAGAAGCTAAATTGGGAGAAAATGTGTCTATAGGACCTAACGTTGTTATTTCAAGACACGCTTCAATTGGCAGTGGTTCTAAAATTTTAGCTAACACATATATCGGAAGATCTGTACAGGTTGGTGAAAACTGTCTGTTCCATCCAGGATGTAACATTGGAGACAATGCAGTTATAGGAAACAGAGTTATATTGCAGCATGGTGTAAGTATCGGTGCGGACGGCTTCAGCTTTGTTACCGAAAATCCTAATAACATAGAACAGGCAAGAACTGAAGGTGCGGTAAAAGATAGTAATACTGCTCAAAAAGTTTATAAAATCCCATCTATCGGTTCTGTTATTATCGGTGATGATGTAGAGATTGGTGCGAATGCCTGCATAGACAAAGGAACAATCGAAAATACAGTAATCGGTGCTCAAACTAAAATCGATAATTTGGTACAAATAGGACACAACTGTAAAATAGGCAAAGCTTGTATGATAGTTTCTCAAGCCGGTATTGCAGGAAGCTGTGTAATAGGTGACAGAGTTGTTATTGCTGGTCAAGCAGGACTCGCAGACCACTTGAACATAGGAAGTGATTCCATCATCATGGCTCAAGCCGGTGTAACAAAAAGCTTCCCTGATAAATCCATTATAATGGGTGCTCCGGCAGTTCCGAGAAAAGAATTCGTAAAACAAATGCAGACAATGAAAAAAGCAGAAGAGATTATCAAAAAATTCAAAAAATACGAAAGTCTTTTGAATTCTGATGATGAATAGGGTGCAGACAATGAGTACTATAAAAAAAGAAGTTCAAATAAGTTCTGTAAGCTTGATGTCAGGGATTGACTCTACTGCAAGAATTCTACCGTCAAATGAATATGGAATTCGTTTTCATCTTGGTGAAAAGTTTGTCTTAGCACACATCGATAATGTAGTATCTACCGATCACTGCACGGTCCTTGGTAATGCTGAGATAAAAGTAGCTTTAATAGAGCATTTTATGGCGGCTTGCAGCATTTGTAATATCGATTCTCTTGATGTTTATCTTAATCATTATGAGCTTCCAATTTTGGACGGGAGTTCTAAAAATTGGGTAGAACTTTTTAGAGAAGCCGGAATTGAACAATCAGAGATCAAAAAGTTCAAAATAACTGAACCTGTTCAATACATAAATGGTAAAACACACTTGATTGTCTTGCCTTCGGATAAGTTGTCAATAACATACAGTGTGAACTTTAATCATCCTGATTTAGCCCAGAGGTGGGTTTCTTACAATCCAGAAAATATGGAAGAAATAATCGAGGCTAGGACATTCGGCTACTTAAAAGAGTTAGAAGCTTA
>JAEZLC010000279.1 GCA_023435965.1 Cyanobacteria bacterium OH_CDB_58
ATAGATAGATAGGTATTTGCTTTTTTCATAATTGGATTTAATTCTACAGTCGAAGCTTTTGAAAACTTTTGGATATTAACAACATTCATTGTTTCAACATACTTTCCTTCTGCGCCACTATCAGGAACAACAACAGGCGATTTAATGTTTTTCGTAAAGTCGTGTTTAGACTCAATATTTGCAATTGTCATACCTCTATCCGAAAACTCTGTTGACGCTTGTTGAAGTAGATCTAACCTATCAACTATAAAATAAAACTTTGTTATTGTCCCTGTCTTTTGATAATAATCCCTCAAAACATTTGTTAAGAAATATGCCAGAGCCGTTTTACCGCTACCTTGTGTGTGCCAATAAAGACCTTTTTTAAAACCCGATCACTCATCATGGGTATAAGTTTCTGTATTGCAAAAAATTGCGGATATCGAATTATATGCTTATTTAGTCCATCTCTAGATGAATTAACATATACAATGCCATACCTAATAAAAAAAATTAATCTCTCTATGCTAAATAATGATGTAATGAAACGATTCGCATAAGTATCAGGTTTGAGATTCGTTTCAAACTCTGATGTAGTTTTTATTGACATGATATTATTATCACTCAATATATAGTCTATAATTGAATTTTGGTCGCCTAACCCTTCAACACCTGAATTGATATATTCATTTACAGCAATTTCTTTTTCTTCTCTAAAATTATTATATGTTGTATTTTCAAAATTTGGTGTTGTGTAAAAACTGCCTTGAAGTTTTATTCTTGCATTATCATCATATGGCATGTTGTTAGTAAATCCAAGAACTTGAAATTGATTAAAGAATTTTGTAAACTCTTTAATTTTAAAGCGATCTCTCATTCTATCAAACTCAGCTCTTATTCCATTGTGATTATTTGGTTTTTTTACCTCTACAAAAGCAATTGGAATGCCATTGACAAGAATAGTTACATCTGGTCTAAACTCTACATTTTCCACCTTGAATTTCAATTCCGTTACAACTCTAAAATCATTGCGATAAGGCTCTTCTAAATCAATTAGCTTAACTTTATGATACCCAATAAGTCGATTGAAAAAGTTCTCTCCTTTATCTTTATCATTATCAGTAATATCTGATATTTCCTTAAGTAAATTATCTATAAACTTGTTATCATAATCCTTGTTATTAATAGATGATATGCTTCTCTTAAATATATCAACAAAAATATTGTTTCTTGAATCAATATTAGTTCCTTTCTTAGTTTGATATATATATCCTAACCTAAGAAAATGAAGTAATGCTGGAATTTTTACTCGCGAATCCTCATTATGTGGTATAGACATAATATTTTTCTCCTTTCAATATATACAATAATTTTACTATTATTATCTTTTGTATACAAGACATTTAAATATTGTTGAATAATGTTAAATTCTTTTTGATAGTATATCTCAACTCTCAACAATTAAGTTATTAACATTATAGATTCTTAAAGTCATATTATAACTCTAAGATGTTCTATATATTTTTATCCTACTTCAAAAGAATACTTCCTTTTTCTCAGAACGTGTCGGGGCTAAAAAATAAATAAACTAAAAGAAAATGAACAGCAACTATATCATAAAGGTTACAAAATAAGAATTTTATTAAAAGCACATATCCAAATCTTTAACCAGTGGAACTACTTATGGTATTCCATCGATTACTTACTTTCATAATAAAAACAGGGCATAGCACTTCGATTTATAATCACTAGTGCTACAGCCCTGCGAAACATTAATTCCAAAACGTATTCAATATTTATTTCTCAGAATCCCACAATTCTTCAAACTCAAAACCCTTTAAATTATTTTCTTCTGCTAGTCTAATAAATTTCTCAGTTACAAGTACATCTACTGTTGGAAATTGAGGTATTTTGAAAATACTGTTATCACCTATAACACTTTCCTTAAAAACATATTTTGTACAAAACATAATTCTTCCATTATCATATCTTTTAAATTCTGATTTATCAACATCTAAAGCATCTATTATATTAATTACATTCATTAAATAACATTCTTCAATATATTCTATAGGTAATAGTTCAACATTGTTTGTAAATATATTTTCAAATACACTTATAGCTCTATGATTTAATGTAAAGTGTAATGGTGAAATTGAAGACAAATCTCCCACTGGATATTTTTTGCTTCTTGCGCATTTAACTTTAAAAGGTTTCCATGATTCTAATAATTTTGTGCCATTAAACCTTTTAAAGTCCCAATCATTTTTATTTACCAATTCAAAGAAATTATAATCATCTGCATTTGCACGTAATTGAAATATTTTCATTAAAAGTACCTCCAAAATTAATTTTCACACATTAATTATAACATTATTTTTGAAGTTTTAGTGTTCCATTCAATAACATCTCTCTTATTTCATCAAGAACTGCAATACACTCCAATTTGTTTTGTGGATCTGCTCTTTCTAGCATTTCAATTACTTTATCAATGTACGAATTCAAATGTCTACCAGTATGTACAGATGCCGATCCTGCTTCTGGAATTCCTGCTTTACTTGGCAAGAATACACCATTTTCTGCATCATTAAAATGAATACCGCATTTTTTCAGTATTTGTCTAGCTATTTCAGCACGTTTTGCAGTTGCAGGAACTATATGATGTGCACGATTATCGTATTTGGGTTCTTTTTGAAAATTAGGATCAGTTTTAGCTTTTACTTTCATATTATCACGAAGAATTTCTGAATTACTCTTTTTTCCAATAGAATTTATTAATTTACCTGTGTTTTTCTTTGCATTTCCTGCTGCATTCAAGGCAAGGCTATAACATACTCCTACTTCTAATGCTCCTACGGCAGTAGTAGCAAGTGAAATTGCCATTGAAACTGCAATAGCAGGAGTTAAAGTACCACCCGAAAACACTTCTAATCCAATATTTGCAAGATTCCCTATTCCTCCTATAAAAAGTGTACTCAATCCTTGAACTGTTCCAATTACACCTGCAACCATAAATATTGTGTCAGCAACCAATTTCCCAAAATAATATGCCGAATCACATGTAACTTTACTTTCAATGAATTCTATCATTTCTTCTTTCTTTTCAGAAAATGATATGTATCCAAGGCTTGCAAATTGAGTCCCAACAAATAGACTATTAATTACAATTGCAACATCATTTACAGAATTAAGTCCATTTTCTACAGCCGATGCAGCTACACCCCATGCAAAACTCCAAAAAATTTCTTGGTCTACATCCATATCATCTGCAATAAATTCTTGTTCATCAGGAGTGTTGAATACAAAAGGATTAACATCTATATCATCATTATAACCGTCATTATCGCTGTCTTTCTTGTTAGGATAACTAATCATATTGTAGTAAGGTCTTGAATCGAAAGGTATTTGAGTACTAGCAAAAGTGGCAAAAGTTAATATTCCAGCTTCTTCACCATCACTTAGCCCATCACCATCAGTATCATAATTATACGGATCAGTCTTAATAATTTCTCCCGTAATGACTCTAAAACCAGTTGTTTCTACAATATCTGGTAATCCATCTCCGTCAGTATCGATTGTGTCTCCTTCACCTATCGTATCATCTTGAACACGCTTAAAAGCATCCAATAAATCATCGCTTGAAGCAATTTGATAATATATGCCGTTTGTAGCAGATGCTATTGTTTTAAGAAGTACTTTATCTACACTGGAACCTAATCCAACTGTATATATTTTTATTTGATTATCTATTGCTCTTTGCGTAGTTGATGAATAGTAACCACCTTCACCATCAGTAAGAAGTATTATGATTTTTTGATTTTCATCTTTTGAATAAGACGAAATAAGTTCATCAATTCCAGCATTTATTGCTGAATCTATATTAGTAGAAGCACCAGTTGAATCAATAGTGTCTATAGCGGTTTTAATGTCATCTTTGCTTTTAGTTAAATGTATTAAAATATCTGCCGATTTTTCAAAATCAACTACTGCTCCTTGATCTTCAGGTAAAAAAGCATCAATAAATTGTTTTGCAGCTACTTTTCTTAAATCATCAGGGTCATTCCGACGCATACTTGCATAAGAATCTATCGCCAAAACGATATCATAGTATTGAGTTTCGCCAGTATTATCATCAGTCTGTCTTCCATAGTTTAATTCTTTTCTCCAAGAATCAAACCATATACTTTTATTGATAAGCAAATATTCACTAAAATGAGTTGTTGTAAAGCTAATTGTTTTATTGTTGGTATCTACAGTAGAATCCATTAGTACATAATTTTTATTAGCTTCATCAAACCAAAGTATTCCCAAATCTTCAGTATCAATATCTCCAAGTGCATTTTCATCATAGTTAAAAGTAACAATAGCTTGATCAAAAGTTGATGTAGTTCTAATATCAAAAGGATAACTAACTCGCCCGACTACATTAGTAGAAATACTTTTATTATAAGTATTTTCAACTATCGTAGATGTCTGTGCATTTCCTGTAGCTTCAAAATTAACAGTAACATTCTTAACAACATTCTTTTCATTGGATATATTTATATCAAAATTTTCTGTTTTAATTTGTTTAAATTTTTCTTGACCATCAAGAATTCCATTATTATCAGAATCAGGAACTAATGGATTTGTTCCTATTTTATATTCATCTCCATCCGAAAGCCCATCTTCATCAGTATCATATTTTAACGGATCAGTCTTTAATTTTTCACGAGCAGCTTTATAAGATTTTAATCCTTCTAAATCATATATAAGAGCCATCTTTTCTTGCCCGTCTGCAATTTGAGAAATAGAAGTTTTTAAGAAATCAGTTTGTTTCTTGATATTGTCATTGCTTTGTTTACAGGCTAAAAAGCAACTTGCCCATAGAGATTAAAAATAAATACAAATAGAATTAATACCGTCGTAAATTTAAAAAAACCTTTTTTCATTAATAATTGACCTCCCCAAATAATATCCTCGCTTTCGTGAACATGAGAAATATATTTGGCGTAATATAAATTAATTCCCCCTTTCAAAGTTTTGTTTTAAAACATACTTCTCATAACACAAGCTAACTAAAAAAATTATACCATATGAATATAATTCTAACAACTAATAACCTTATATGCCTTTTATAGTCAATTCACAACGCCGAATATGTACATATTATACGATGCTTATTATTTAGATTCTTAATAAAAAATCAGGAAATTTTATGTTTTAAGGGTCTATTTTTCTACAAACAAAACAACATCAAATACATATTTAGTT
>JAEZLC010000288.1 GCA_023435965.1 Cyanobacteria bacterium OH_CDB_58
ATATTACCGTCGTTTCTGGCCTGGCATCAGGAGTTGACACAGCGGCGCATTATGCTGCATTAAAAAACAATTTGCAGACAATAGCTGTTATCGCTGGAGGGTTTAAAAATATCTACCCAAGTGCAAACAAAGGACTATTTAGAGAAATTCAAAACGGCTACGGTGCGATTATTTCAGAATACTGGCCGACTTTTGAACCTATTGCATGGCGATTTCCACATAGAAACAGAATTGTGAGCGGACTTTCTTACGGTACCTTAGTTGCTGAAGCCGCAATTAAAAGCGGGGCACTTATAACAGCAAAGTTATGCTTAGAACAAGGAAGAGAATTAATGTGTATTCCAGGCCTTGTTTCTAATCCCAATACTGAAGGAATATACAAACTTTTAAAAGACGGGGCTTCTCTTGTTACAAGCTCTAAAGATATTTTAGAAGCATTAAACTGGGAGTTTACGAGTGCAGAAAAAAATGACCTTTCTCAAAATATTAACTCACTAACTCAGCAAGAAAACTTAGTTTATGATATTATTGCAAAAGATTCGTTTAATATTGATGAGCTAATGCTAAAAACTAATTTTAATATTGGTGATTTAATGGTAATATTAACGAAATTAGAGATAGAAGGATTAATAAAACAAACAGACGGGGATAAATATATTTCACTTGCTGTTTTTTAGAGATTATTATGGCAAAAAAGAAAGCAGAAAAAGCATTAGTTATAGTTGAGTCACCAGCAAAATCAAAAACTATAAAAAAAATATTAGGTGATTCATTTCAGATAGAAGCAAGTTATGGTCATATTAGAGACTTTCCTCCGAAGGTCTTGGGATTTGATGTCGCAAACGAATTTGAACCATCATTTGTAGTTATTCCAGAAAAACAAGCAGTTGTTAAAAAGTTAAACGAAATAGCTAAAAAATCAGATAAAATATACCTGGCATCCGACCCTGATAGAGAAGGAGAGGCAATAGCTTGGCATGTTAGACAAGTCTTAGAAGTCCCTGATGAAAAAATATACAGAATTGAGTTCAATGAAATTACCCCAAAAGCTGTAAAAAATGCTGTTGAAAACTTCCGCACGATTGATATGCAAAAGGTAAAAGCACAACAAACACGACAAATTCTGGATAGGTTAGTAGGTTATAAAATAAGCCCTGTATTATGGGAAAAACTTAGAAACAACAGATTGTCTGCTGGTAGAGTTCAAAGCGTTGCTCTCAGAATGATTTGTGAAAGAGAAGCTCAGATTGAAGCTTTCGTACCTCAAGAATACTGGAGTATAACCGCAAACCTAATAAAAGACAAAAAGTCTTTCGAAGCTGAACTTACAAAATATCAAGACAAAAAAATAGAAGTTAAAAACGAAAAAGAAGCAGAAAAAGTAGTAAAAGACCTTACTCAAAAAGGTTTAGAGTACAAAGTTTCTAAAATTACTCAAAAACAAACAACAAGAAAACCAACAGCACCATTTATAACTTCCTCATTACAAAGAGAAGCCAGTAATAAACTTGGATATGGTGTTTCTAAAACGATGCAAGTTGCTCAAAAACTCTATGAAGGTATAGATATTACCGGAGACGGTCCTGTCGGTTTAATTACCTATATGAGAACGGACTCTGTAAGAATATCAGATGATGCACAAGCAGAGGCTAAAGAATACATTGTTTCAAATTATGGAGAAGATTATTACCCTAAAACACCTAATAACTATGTTAAGTCTGACAAAAAGAATGTACAAGACGCACACGAAGCTATTAGACCTTCATATATTGATAAAACACCAGAGAGCTTAAAAGCACACTTAACCAGTGAACAATATCGTTTATATAAACTTATATGGGATAGGTTTGTAGCATCACAAATGGAAAATGCAAAAGTACAAAATACTTCTGTAGAGATAAACGCGAGTGATTATACTTTTAGATTAGGATCTAGCAAAATCTTATTTGACGGTTACTTAAGAGTGTATAGTGAAACAGATGATGATGTAGAAGAGTTAGCTAAAATGCCTTCATTTAAAGAAAATGAAGTATTAGAAATGGAGAAAATCACTCCTAAGCAACACTTCACCCAACCACCACCAAGGTTTACGGAAGCCTCTTTGGTTAAGGCAATGGAAGAACACGGCATAGGAAGGCCGAGTACTTACGCACCTATAATTACCAAAATCCAACAAAAGGGTTATGTCCAAAAGATAGAAAAAGCTCTTTCTCCAACATTACTTGGAAAGACAGTTTCAGAGAAATTAGTAGACCATTTTACAAACATAATGGACTATAAATTTACAGCGTCATTAGAAACAAAACTGGATGATATTGCTGAAGATAAAGCACAGTGGAATGAAGTTATAAAAGAATTCTATGAACCTTTCATAAAAACAGTTACCGATGCAAAAGAAAACATGGAAAAAGTAGTAATCGACTCTGGTAAAACATGTCCAAACTGCGAAAAGCCAATGATTGTAAGAACAAGCAGATTTGGAACACAGTTTTTAGGCTGTTCTGGGTACCCCGAATGCAAAACAATGATGCCATTGAACGGGGAAGCTCCTGAGCAAAATGCAAAAGAAACAGATGAAAAATGTGAAAAATGTGAAAGTTCAATGATTCAAAAAGTTGGCCCTTATGGTCCATATTTAGAGTGTACAAGCGAGAGTTGCAAACATAGAAAAAGAATTATTAAATCTACAGGGGTTAAATGCCCGAAAGATGGATGTGACGGAGAAATTGTATACAAAAAATCAAAATACGGAAAAGTTTTCTTCGGATGTAACAAGTACCCAAATTGTGATTTCGTATCTTGGTACGAGCCAATAGATGAAAAATGCCCGGAATGCAGTAATATACTTGTTAAAAAAGTCACAAAAAAAGCAAGTAAAATTGAATGCATAAATAAAGAATGCAGTTACTCAAGGGAAATGGAAAATAACAGTGATTAAATTAGGTTTAATTGGTTATCCGCTATCTCATTCAATGTCAGCAGTAATACATAATGAAGCCTTCAAATCTTGCGGTATAGAAGGCACTTACGAAATTTTAGAAACAGATCCAGAGTCTTTAATAGATCAAATTAAGTTTTTAAAATCCAGAAATTTTACTGGTTTCAATGTTACCATTCCTTTAAAAGTTCCAATTACTCTATTCCTAGATCAAGTTGATAACATTACTAATCAAGCAGGATGTGCAAACACGGTAAAAATACTTCCTGACAAATCTTTGGCTGGTTACAACACTGATGTTTATGGGTTTATAAAAGCAATTCCTATGGATGTTCAATCAGCTTTACAGGGTAAAAAGGTTGCAATTCTAGGCAATGGCGGAGCAGCAAGAGCAGCAGCAGTTGCACTAGCTCAATTAAAGGTTGGTCAAGTCGATTTTTATGTGCGAAACATTATAAACGCGTCTAATATGGTAAGCATTGTAAGAGAAAATTTCCCAAATATAGAAATAAATACTTTTCAAATTCAACATCTTGAAAACCTCTCTAAATATTCAATGTTAGTAAATACAACGCCAATAGGCATGAGAGGTAAAGCAATGGGGCTTTCTCCTATTCCAGAATCAGCAATAAAAACATTAGATAAAAATGCAACTGTTTACGATATAGTGTATAACCCGATAAAAACAGCTCTATTAGAAATGGCTCAAGACAACGGACTAAGAACGATAAATGGTCTAGATATGCTAATTTATCAAGCCGAAAAAGCATTTGAAATTTGGACAGGACACACGCCTGATACTAAATTAATGAAAATTGCGGCACTAGAGAGCTTAACTAAATAGATTTTTTATATGCCAAATCAGGTTTTCTTGCAGCAAGAGTTTCGTCAACTTTTTTAACAGGTGTATTTAGAGGGTGTTTCTGAAGCTCTGAAGGCGATTCTTTTATCTCTTGAGCTATTTGCTTCATAATAGAAATAAATTCATCTAATCTTGCTTTGTTTTCTGTTTCTGTCGGCTCTATCATAATCGCCTCTGACACAATTAAAGGAAAATACACAGTTGGAGGATGAAAATTGTCATCCATTAGCCTCTTAGCTATAGCTAGCGTATTAACACCGGACTCTTTTTGCCAATCACCTGATAATACAAACTCATGCATACATTTATAATCATGAGGCAACAAATAGTCATTTTTTAGGCATTCTTTCATATAATTCGCATTTAGAACCGCATGAGTACTGACATCTTTAAGAGTTTTACCCATTGAAAGAATATAAGCATATGCTCTAACTAATATTCCGAAATTACCATAAAATGATTTTAATTTACCGACAGTATCAGCTAGGTCATAATTTCTGTAATATTTATCGCCATCAAAATCAATAACAGGAACCGGTAGATAATTTTTAAGCTTTTCGACTACACCAACAGGTCCAGCACCAGGTCCACCTCCGCCATGAGGAGTTGAAAATGTCTTGTGTAAGTTAACGTGAACAATGTCGAACCCCATTATCGCAGGATTTGTGTAACCCATGATAGCATTAAGATTTGCCCCATCGTAATAAAGCAAAGCACCAACTTCATGGACCATTTTTGATATTTCTAGGATTTTTTCTTCAAACAATCCTAATGTATTTGGGTTAGTTAGCATGATTGCAGCTGTATTTTCATCCAGTACTGACTTTAATGCATCAAGATCAACCTGGCCGTTTTCAAGAGATTTTATTTCAATAATATTAAAGCCGCACATAGCTGCTGTAGCAGGGTTTGTCCCGTGTGCAGAATCAGGTACAATAACATTTTTTCTTGTTTCGCCCTTGTTTTCGAAATATTTTTTGACTATCATCATTCCGCATAACTCGCCATGTGCCCCGGCGGCCGGTTGCAGAGTTATCGAGTGCATACCTGTAATCGACTTTAGAGATTCTTGAAGCAAATATAATAACTTAAGTGCACCTTGAGAGTCTGAATCCTCTTGTAGTGGGTGCAAAGATATAAAATCATCTAAGGAAGAAAGGTATTCGTTTAACTTAGGATTGTACTTCATTGTACAAGAACCTAATGGATAAAAGCCCTTTTCTATACAAAAGTTTTTGTCAGAAAGTTCCTTAAAATGTCTCATTGCTTCTAACTCAGAAACTTCAGGAAGATTAGATTCATCAGAATTTAAGTAATCTTTTTTTATAAAACTAAAATCAGCTTTTTCAGATATTAACTCAATCCCAACTGTATCTTTTATAGATTTTTCGAATATTAACTTTGTCATTATAACTCCGACTTCTTCTCCAAGTACGTTTTTAATATTTCTTTTGTTTTCATTGCTCTATAAATTATTTCTTCATTTGAAGCATTTTGGTACAATGCACGTCCTATTCCAACTGCTCCTGCACCTGCTTCGAGATAATCGGTAAAACCCTCTATCTCAATATTTCCGGTAGCGACAATATTAAGGAAAGGCATTGGCCTCAATAAGTCTTCAATATATGTAGCCCCACCCATTGGTCTTGTTGGGTATATCTTTATTAAAGGAGTTCTTGCTTTCCAAGCTGAGTAAGCCTCGTTTGGGGTAGTAGCAGTCATAATCAATGGAACTTGATTACTCTGACAAAGTCTCACTAAATTCATTTGAAAAATCGGCGACACTATGAGCTTCGCACCTGCATTTATAGCAAGTGTAGCTTGCCTTTGAGTAATAATGCCACCCGCCGCTATCATAAGATCTTCAGACGAATTAAGATATTTTATTGCATCTGCAACTGATGAGTTATTTACTATAATCTCAATAATTTTAATTCCGCCTTTTACAAGCGATTGAGCAATTTCTACTACTTTTTCACCATCATCAATTCTGACTACAGCATATATTTTTTCTTTTAAAATTTCTTTTATTGCATTCATTTTAGTTACTTTTTCTCTTTACCTTTATTAAATTAAACATTAGTTTTTTCTCTTCTTCATTATCTTCACTAGAATATCCCAATAAATTTTCAAGATCAGATCTTAAATCAGAAATATCATCATACTTTTTCAAAATACCATCCAAAGCGACAGATACATCACCAGTTTCTTCTGAAACGACAAGACAAGCACACTCACAGACTTCACTCATTCCTATAGCAGCTCTGTGGCGAGTACCATATCTCCAGCTTAGTTTTGGATCTTCAGTAAGGGGCAAAAGCACACCAGCAGCAATTATTTTGCTTCCTTGAACTATAACCGCACCATCATGCAATGGTGTGTTAGGATGAAATATAGTCAAAATTAGTTCTGTTGAAACATCCGCATTTAGTTTAGTACCTACTTCTGAATACAAAGTATCTTGTTGGTTTTTTTGAAGAACTATAAGACATCCGCATTTCGATTTACTGAAGTATTTTACAGCTTCTACGATTTCTTTTACTGTATTTATTTGAGAATTTTGATTTATTCTTTTGTTGGAAAATATATTTTTTCCAATAAAACCAGTTTGTCCTAAATATCCTAGTAATTTTCTAAGCTCTGGCTGAAAAATAACTACTAAACTAAAAATAATTATGCTTACAATCGTTTTTAAGAAAACTCCAATGATTTGCAGATCAATCTTTATAAGAAGCTCACTGAATGCCCATGTCAAAAGCAAAAAGAAAATGCCTTTTACAAGTTTTTCAGATTGTGTTCCTTTAATATATCTTTTGTAAGAAAAAAGCAACACAAGTGCTATGAATAATAATTCTCCAACGTTTAGCACATTGAATTTAAAATTCAAACTCTCTATAGGAAATTTTACTAGATTAAAAAAAGCATCGAACATTTAAGCTTCCTACTGGAATTTTGCCGGAATAACATCTGATTCAATCAGCTGCTCATAGGTTTGTCTCTCTATAATAATATCAGATTTTCCGTTATTTACAAGTACTGCAGCAGGCTTTAATACTCTGTTATAATTGCTGGACATAGAATATCCATAGGCACCTGTTGTGAAAAAGCAAACCAGATCACCAGCCTCCAGTTCAGGAAGTTTTATGTCTTTTGCCAAAATGTCGCCAGATTCACAAAATCTACCCGCAATAGTTACTGTTTCTGTATTAGGTTCTTGAGGTTTATTTGCCACTTGAACAGTGTAATTGGCCTGATACAAACTAGGCCTTAAGTTGTCAGCCATACCGCCATCGACTGTAAAGTATTTTCTCCCGTTTGGAACCTGTTTTGATGTTCCTGCAGTATAAAGAGTAACTCCTGAAG
>JAEZLC010000101.1 GCA_023435965.1 Cyanobacteria bacterium OH_CDB_58
GCGCTAGCATTCGGTTTCAGAATGTCAGTAGGCAAAGACCCTTCAGCCTTATAACCTTTTATTGAACTTGTTTAATAAAGACATTTTGCCGAAAATTTATTTCGGCAAACTTTTCATGCTATTATAAACCAAGCTAATACTTGATATAAAAGGACTTACGATGATAAATTTGTTTTATAGCAAAAACGGAAAAAACTGCAAATTTGGCATTTTGTGGGTCGTATTTCTTACTTTCTTTGTTTGCAATCAGCTTGCCTTTTCTAGCGAAATAAATGCAAATCCTGTTACTAAAAGTAATAAAAACCAAATTACTAACAATTTCCTTTCTGAGTTGTTTTATAATAATTGTGCTTATGTGAAAGGTTCTGACGGTATGCTCGTAACTGGCAATTTATTAAATCAAGCAGTTAACAATACAAAAAAGAAGTCTAATGCAGAAAATATACAAACACCTTGCATCCAAGATAATCCTAAAAGTGAGTACGTAAAAGCTCCCTTAACTACATTACAGGCGTATAATGATGTAGTCTTTAAAGGGGACTCGCACATAAAAGTTGATTTTATCACTCCGGACAGAAAACCTGTAAATTTCGGCCCCATGCAAGAGCCTTATAAAATGGCACAAAAAAAACTATTCGACATGGTAAAAAACAATGATCCTAGCTTTTTTTGGGTAAATTTGCCAGAAAAGCTATTAAAAGAAAACTATATAGATAAAGTTTATACCGCGGTGGATGAATTTAAAAAACCGTTTGGTACAGACAGCAAACTAATCTTTGTTGCACTTGGGAATCCGGCAAATACCGATGAAATGGCTAAAGCATTTGGAATAGGCAACAATCTGGTTTCTTCTTGTGACATAACTCCTGCACAGGTTAAAAATACCATTAAAAAAGCAGGAGGAAACCTTGATAAAATTCAAATTATTATTTCATCAAAATCGGGAAGTACTTTTGAAAGCAATCAAACATATAAGCTTTTAGTTGATGAACTAACCGAACACTATGAACATAAAGGTATTAAAGCTGAAAATATCCAAAAAGAAATTTCAAAACACTTCTTGTTTATAACAGATAAAAATCCCGAAAAGAGCAAGTTGCAAAAACAAGCTCAGTCTACAGGTATTAAAACAATTGATTGCATTGAAGGACACAGTGCTTTTGCGGACATTGCTTACGCAATGCCAATACTCGCCTATTTAGGATTGCCAAAACAATCGGCAACAAAAATGTTAAAATCAGCGGACAATATGTCTAAAAACTTGATAAAACAAGCAAAATTAAACGGGAATATTGCAGCAGAAATGGCAGCAGATGACAAAAACGCTGCAACAAAAGAACAATTTATTTTCCATGATCCTCAATTTACCGATTTTTCATCAACAACAAAACAATTATATGAGGAATCTCTAAGAAAATTGAATTTCTCAACAAACGTATATCCAAGAGCTGCCCATTCAGGGTTAGAATGTGCCATAAATAGCAAACTAGAAGGTCAACAAGTGAACAACATTACAAATGTCGTCACAAGGGTTAATTATAAGCCGAATCAAAAAGAAGAAACCTACTTAAAAGAAGCTGCAAAACTAGAAGAAGCACATATAATAAATGCCCAGCAGGAAGGTCATTTTCAAAAGAAAATAGTTCTTGAAATGGGACCTGATGGAATCTCGCCTGAGTCTCTTGGCGAGTTTGAAATCTTAAAATCTTTTCTTGTTTACTATAAAAATGAATTTGAAAATGCAGGGAAAACAGATTTGTATAATCAAAGTTATGTAAGCGGCTATAAAAAAATCCGTGAAGGATTATAATTTTTAGGCTTTTTCAATTCTTCTACATATTAATAACTCATTCCAATACCAAAAAAATAAAAAGAGGGATAAAACCCTCTTTATTATTTATGGAGTTTAGTGTACGACTTTAGAACTTTTTTTGTTGATTTTTAAAGGGTTAAAATTTTCAATCGGAATTTTTTGGTTTTTGACTTTTATTATAGTTACAATGTGTTTTAAAATGTTATACAATATTGGAAAAGGAATTAATGGTGAATATGAAAAAATTTTTTTTCTTTGTTTTAATGTTCTTGGCGTTTAGTCTATCGGCTTATGCGCAAAAACACATAAAGTTTGTGGTTATGAAAGATATGGGAAAAGCTGGAAAGGCTGCGATTGATGCTAATTCGATAAAGCCAGATGGCAATTTAGTATATTTTGATTTGTACATAATTGATAGGAGTATTGATAAAAATATTTTGTATATTTTTAATAAATATCAAATGAATTGTATGAATGGAAATTGGAAAATAGTCGAGATGTACAATATGATGAAAACTGGTAATAAAGTTGATTTAGAATTTGCAAGAAAAGAGCCTTTTACTAAAAATGCTAATAGCGAGATTTATCAAAAATTTGTTTGTAGAAATTTTTCTATAAAGTGATAGTCAAAGATGTGTAAAATTTATATTTAAAAACAATCTCATTGAGATTGTTTTCTTGTGTTTTGGAGTTTAGTGTACGACTTTAGAACTTTTTTCATGCATTAAAATATTTAAATAGAGCTATAGTAGTTATCAAAGTAATAATAATCTTCTTTAGGAATGATTATAAATATATGATTCGGAATTTTTGGGAAAAGAAATGATTAAAAACTTGTTACGTACCTTCATGTTTCTTCATGTTAGTCTTTTACTTATACACAATTGTCATGTAACATGTTAGAATATTATCAATATGATTAAATTTATTTTTAATTATGTCGATAAAAAAAGAGAACAATAAATTGTTCTCAGAGATTAGTATTAATTGTGGTGTTGCTTTATGCGGCACCTTTTGCTTTGAGTGGGAATCGCCAGCACTTGCCTTTAGAATATTGAATTGCTCCATTAACAATACGGTAGTTTGTTATTAAATACCAGCGTCCGTCAATCAGTTTTGGGAAACGTATCATATTAGCCTCCTTTCTTTTTTGTATCCCTAGAGCTATTATTTTGGATTGCTCGTTAATAATTCGACTTTTATCTTTTGGGAGTGTATACAAAAATTCTATTTATCGACCTTTTTTAGTTTGCGATAAAACAGAACCAGCTAAGCTTTTTGCAGCAGAAGTTGCACTTGTTTGTTTAAGAACTTTGCTTGCTAAACTTGAAAGTTTTTTTGAAGATTGTTTTTTGTTCACTTGTCTCACCTCCTCTCAGCATGACTCTCTATATCTATTTTATCATTAATTTGTAAAAATGCATATTTTAGTAATAGTAATTTGTAATAATTTTATATAATAATTATTACTGTAACAACTTTTGACATTTTTGTGTTTTAATAGATAATATAATAAGAGGGTACTTATGGATGAGAATACATTGTCTAGTAACATTTTGCGCTTACGTTTGCAGAATGGATATAGCCAAGAAGAAATTTCAGAATTAGCTGAAATCTCTCTTTTAACATATAGAAATATTGAGTTAGGTAAAGCAAATCCTACTCAAAATACGTTACAAAACTTAGCAAACGCATTTAATGTAACTTTAGATACATTATTTAGGTGTGTTCCTAGCCTTGTGAAAATCAGGTTTAGATCTAATCCAAATAAAATAATAAAAAAAAGAGAACAAATTATTTACACTGTCACTAATTGGCTAGAAGATTTTAATTATTTGTTATCGGCATTGACAGATAACATGCAGTATAAATTATCGGCACTTCATGATAAAACTAGCGATCCCAAGACAATGGCGGAATTTGCAAGGATTGAATTAAATATAGGCGAGGAACCTATTATCGAT
>JAEZLC010000105.1 GCA_023435965.1 Cyanobacteria bacterium OH_CDB_58
AACTAAAACCGGAAGTTGCTCTTTGTGAGTATAAAAATGTTGAAGTAGAAGTTGAAGAGTTTACTTACCCTGCTGATGCATTAGAAACTGAATTATCAGTTTTAGCTGACAAGTATTCTGAATTAAAAGCGGTCGAAGGCAGAAAATCTACTGATAAAGATGTAGTAAATATCGATTTTGACGGCGAAGTAGACGGAGAAAAAATCAAAGGCGGCGCTGCTAAAAATTACCTTTTAGATTTAGGAAACAGCAATTTTATTCCAGGATTTGCAGAACAGCTTGTTGGGAAAGAAGTGGGTGAAGAATTTACTATTGATGTTAAATTCCCTGAAAATTACCACGATGATAAAATCAAAGGTAAAGATGCTAAATTTGCTATCAAAATAAATGAAATCAAAGAAAGAGTACTGCCTGAACTTAATGACGAGTTTGCTTCTAAGGTTGGCAATTTCAAAACTATGGATGAATTGAAAGCTGATATTCAAAAATACTTAGAATCAAATGCAAAACTTGAAAATGACAAAAGAGTCTCTGCTAAATTATATGAAAAATTAAGCAGCGAAATTTCAATTAATATTCAAGAATCAATGATACAAAGAGAAGCTCAAGCTTTATTGGGTGAATTCAAACAAAGAATAAACATGCAAGGCGGAAACTTCGATGAGATGCTTGAAAGAGAAGGACATCAAAAAGTTTGGGATGAGTTGAGCCAAGAAGCTTCAACAAGAATTAAAAGTTCTTTAATCATTGGCAAGATAGCAGAAGTAGAAGATTTGAAAGTTGAACCTTCTGATATCGAGCAAAAGCTTGAAGAAATTTCTAGAGTTTACAATACAGACAAAATGAATATTTTAGAAGAAATCCAAAGAAATTCTAACTTATTGCATTCATTGTCACAGCAAGTGTTAAGTCAAAAAGTTACTCAATTTTTGATAGACAATGCTAAAATAAAGTATACTAATAAGTAATAGAGACATGAATTTTATAGGAAAGGGAAAAAATATGAGTTTTGTACCTGTAGTTGTAGAACAATCAAGCAGAGGCGAGAGATCTTTCGATATCTTTTCCAGATTATTGAGAGAAAGAATTATCTTTTTAGGAACTCCGGTAGATGATATGGTTGCAAACCTTATTGTTGCTCAGTTGTTGTTATTAGACAGTGAAAATCCTGAAAAAGACATTATGTTATATATCAACTCTCCAGGCGGAAGTGTAACTGCCGGTCTTGCTATATTTGATACTATGCAGCACATAAGAGCTGATGTTTCAACCATTTGTTTGGGACAAGCTGCTTCAATGGGTGCTTTCCTACTTGCAGCCGGTACTCCAGGAAAAAGAATGGCGTTGCCTCACTCAAGAGTTCTTATTCACCAACCATTAGGTGGTGCTCAAGGTCAGGCTACTGATATTGAAATTCAGGCTGCTGTAATCGTAAGGATTAAAAAGACATTAAATGAAATTCTTGCAAAAAATACAGGACAGTCTATTAAAAAGATTGAAAAAGATACAGACAGAGACTATATCATGACTCCGGAAGAAGCTTTAGAATATGGTATGATTGATAAAGTTGTAAGTATTGATAAACAACCTAAAACCAATAACTAGGAGAAAAAGGAATGGTTAATCACGATGATAGCCGCTTAAAATGTTCATTTTGCGGAAAAACGCAGGATCAAGTCAAAAAACTTATTGCAGGTCCTGAGGTTTATATCTGCGATGAATGCGTTGAATTGTGTAATGAAATATTAGACGAAGAATTCTTTGAAAACAAGGATAAAAAACAAACTGAAGAGCCAAAAGAAGCTGATATAGCTAATGTTCCAAAACCTCATGAGATAAAAGAATATCTTGATGAGTATATCATTGGTCAAAATGATGCGAAGAAAGTTTTATCAGTAGCTGTTTATAACCATTACAAGAGAATTGCTCACAACGCTATAGAAAAAAATGAATCAGGTGTTGAAATACAAAAAAGTAACATCTTACTTGTAGGTCCTACAGGTAGCGGTAAGACATTATTGGCACAAACACTCGCTAAAATGCTTGATGTTCCGTTTGCTGTTGCAGATGCAACAACGTTAACAGAAGCAGGTTATGTTGGTGATGATGTCGAGAATATTCTGTTAAGACTTTACCAGAGTGCTGATTATGATGCTCAAAAGGCAGAAAGAGGCATTATATATATTGATGAGATTGATAAAATCGCAAGAAAGTCAGAAAACCCCAGCATTACAAGAGACGTAAGCGGCGAAGGTGTTCAACAAGCATTGCTTAAAATGATTGAAGGTACTGTCGCTAATGTTCCTCCTCAAGGCGGAAGAAAGCACCCTCATCAAGAGTTCATACAAATAGATACAAGCAATATCTTATTTATAGTTGGTGGAGCTTTTGTAGGTTTGGAAAAACTTGTTGAAAGAAGAGCCGGCGAAGGTACAGCTATGGGATTTGGTTCAGTTAAACCAAAAACTCAAGCAGAAAAAGAACTTGAAGCTGCAAAAATGCTCAAAAAGCTTCAGCCTGAAGATCTTTTAAAATTCGGCTTGATTCCAGAGTTTATCGGAAGGGTTCCTATTTATGCCGTACTTGATCCATTAGATGAAGATACATTGAAGACAATTCTGACAAAGCCGAAAAATGCTTTATTGAAACAGTATCAATGCCTACTTGATATGGATGGAGTCGAGCTTAAGTTTGAGCCTGATGCTATAGATATTATTGCGTCAGAAGCACTGAAGCGTAAAACTGGAGCAAGAGCATTGCGTTCAATTGTTGAAGAAATTATGCTGGACATAATGTACGAAATCCCCGCTCAGGAGGATTTAAAAGAATTTGTTGTAACTTCTGAAATGGTTAAGAAACGCCACAATGTAGCGGAATTAATAAAACTTCCTCGTAAGAAAGAAGAAACAAAAGCTGCACCCCAAACAGCTGAAACAAAAGAAGAAATAGCTTAGGCTTTTAAAATTCACTTATGTGATTAATAAATTTTTCGAAACTGGTATTCCAAGATGAGTGCCAGTTTTGTATTATTATGTCAGCAGGGCATTTTTCTTCTTGGATAAGTTCTGACATCGGTTCTATGAATTTATGCTCATTTTTTCCTTCTCTGGAGAGGGAGTTATATGAAATTCTAATAATTTCTTTAGCTAGGTCTGTGATTTTATGCTTACCAAGAGTTGTTTTTATTCCGAGTGCAGGGACTTTTTCTCTTGCAGTTTTGAACTCTTCATACGTTATTTTGTCAAACAGTGCGATTGTTTCTTGCAGGGATTGTTGATTGAAAAATAGTCCTTTATAAATTGCTGGAATTGAGTATTTCAGCTCTCCCTTTTGGCTGTCATGATTTCGGATCTCAATGTATTTGTTTAGTCTGGCTTCAGGGAAGAACATATTGGCGTGCAGCAGAAAATCCTCCATTGATGCTGAGTATTCTTCAAAACCTTTGTTGAAAAACTCTTTGAAAGTGATTTTCTGGTTAATTTCGATAAGATTGCCGTTTCTGATTATGAAAAGCATAGGGACTTCGAGCAGCACGTCAACGTAGTCGGCAAATGTGTATTCGTAGTCTTTTTCAAACAATTTTTTACTTATAAATCCGCATCTGTTATTGTCTGTGTAAAGCCAGCTTAGAGCTCTGTTACTTTTAAATCCTGACAACTTTCCGTTATAAACAGGCGAGTTTGCAAACATAGCTGTCATCACAGGAGAAATCATCAAGGCAAGTTTTAGCTTTTTTATAGCATCTTCTTCATTCTCGAAATCTATACTGGCTTGTATTCCCGCAGTTTCTCTCATCATGTTGTCATGATGTTTGCCTGGCAGATTTTTTGCCATAATAGAGTACCTTTTTTTTGGTATTAGCTCTATGTTATCTTTAGTTGTAAGTGGAGAAATACCGTAATTTATAAATTGTATCCCTAAGCTCTCTGCGATGGGAATTATTTTGTTATCAATTTTTTGGATTTCGTTTTTGCTCTCCTGGATTGTTTTTTTAGGAGAGATGCTTAGTTCAAATTGCCCACCTGGTTCCAGGGTTATGGTATTTTCACCTTTTTTGAGTCCTGTCACCTGACCGAATTCAGTAATATATGACCATTCATCTTTAAATGCAATTTGCCTTAGTAAGCGATAAATCCCCTTTTCTCCATAATATGGAATGGTTGTGAAAGTCTTTTTGTCAATCAAAATTCTTTCATATTCCATCCCTGTTTTAAAATCAGTTTTACTCTTACATCCTTGCTCAAAAACTGTTATAAGGTCTTTTTTACTTAGTATAATTTCGTTTTTTAATTTCATGGTGCTCATAAATCAACGTTAGCAGATTTTGGGTATTAAAACATTTACCTGTTTGTATTATTATAAGGTTACATATGAACTACATCAATAGAGCAAAACAATTTAGAGCAAAAAAACGCTTAGGTCAGAATTTTCTGATCGACGAAGCTTGTATTGACGCTATTTTAGAGGCTTCTGATATTTCATCAGAAGATACTGTAGTAGAGATAGGTCCAGGTTTAGGTTTCGTTACAGAAAGGCTTGTGAAGTTAGCCAAAAAGGTTGTGGCTATAGAGTTGGACGAGGATATGATTGCCCAGGTGAGTAGTATCCATGCCGATAACTTGGAAATTATTCATAATGATATTTTGAAAACGGATATCTCTCAATTCGGTACAAATATAAAAGTGGTTGCAAATATTCCTTATTATATAACAAGTCCTATTCTCGCACATTTGCTTGGAGAGGTTGATGATCTTGAGAATAAGAACAGGAACAGCATCTCTCAGGTTACGTTGATGGTTCAGTATGAAGTGGCCAGAAGAATGGTTGCAACAGAAAAGTCACCGTCAAAAGAGTACGGTCAATTGACAATATTGTCTCAGTTCTGGGCCGAACCTCAAATAATCAGAAAAGTAGGTGCTAAATCATTTTTCCCCGCTCCAAAAGTTGATTCTGCAATTCTCAAATTGAATATCAGGGAAAAACCATTGTTAGAGCTTGAAAATTATACATTCTTTAAGAAGGTTTCTAAGGCGTGCTTTGCTACAAGAAGGAAAAATATAAAAAATTCTCTTGTTAATGCGGGCTTCGCTAAGCCGGCTGTTGATAAAACTCTTAAAGAGCTTGATATAAGTGAAAACCTCAGAGGAGAAGTCCTTTCTATAGAAGCGATAGGAAAATTGTCTGAAAAGTTGAAAGAGAACTTATGAAAAGAATAAAGGTCAAAACTCCTGCTAAAATAAATCTTACTCTTGAAGTGTTAGATAAGAGAGAAGACGGTTTTCATAACATACAAAGCATCATGCATACAATAAGTTTGTACGATTATTTGTCCCTGAGCATTGAAGAATCAGAAGACTTAAGCATTATTCTGAAA
>JAEZLC010000137.1 GCA_023435965.1 Cyanobacteria bacterium OH_CDB_58
ATTACATTTCTTATTTGTTTGGTGTCATGGTCCAAATAAACTTCTGCTCTTGTGCTTGTGACGTTAATGTCGTACATTTTTACTTTTACTTTTCCATCTAATAATATTTTATTTTGCTGATCACTAAATGACTGTTTATTCGATTCTATAGTAAGGTTAGCTGCATAACACACTCCTACAAAGCTGAATGATATAATCAATAAAATAATTAACTTTTTCATAATTTTGAATTTCCTTTACTATAAAGTTCAGTTCGGGTTCTTCCATGGATCTTGAAATCGGAGAGATCATTTTTCAATACTGCATTCGAGCCGTAAATGATAGCTTCCCCGGGTTTTTCCAATCTTATTTTTCCTTGAGCAGTTATGTCTTTATCGCTTCCTGCCCAAACTATTCTGTTTGCCCTAACATTAGATCCGTCTTTGTAAACAATTAGTGTATCACTGTATAAGACAATCTTTTTGGTATCGGCGTTATAAGTACCCTGGCTTGATTTAAAACTTGCTACAACTTTGTTTTCATCATAAAAATTTCCTATTATGTCATTTAATAGTACAACGTTATTCAAGTTGTCGTAATGACCGTTTTCGGCAAAAAGTTCCCATAGCTTTTCCCCGTTTTTCGTTTCGGTTACAAGAAGATTTTCAATATCTACTTCTTTTTTTGAGAAATCTTCGGTGCTAATTTTTGACTTAAAGTTTTTGGTTATGACTCCAGCCGAAATAAAAGCCCACAAACAGGCTATTACTATAACTGAAAAAACAACAATGTATCCGATATCTCTTTTTTTCATAAGCACTTTCAATGAAATATTATCATAAAAGTGGCAAAAAGAATAGGCTAGTAATTAACTCTCCAACCCTGTTCTACGATTCTTCCTGTACACGCATATCCGCCTTTATTTGCAGCGTTGCAGTTTATCGCAGTTGTGCCATCGTTGGACCAACGCATTCTGCCGTCATCTCTTCCTCCTGCGGGGTATAACGTAGGAGTGACGCCATTTGTTATGTAAAACAAAAATATGTCATTTCCCCAGCAATTTGGTGCCTTAAAACTATTTAAGTCCATCCATATCAAACCACATATTTGATTAAGGTGCCCAGAGTACGAAAGTGAGGATGAACCATTAAAAGACGCAACACATCCGGCTCCTGAAGATTGGATAACATATGACACACTATCGTTTCCTATAAACGAATAATGGTTGCCAACGATTCCGCTTGACGCAACTTTGGTAGTCAAAGAAGGATATTCAACCCCCATATCTGTTGGGAAACAGCCGCCACCGGTCCCGCAGTTCTTTGAAACCTTCATGTATTTAACAAGTTCATTGCCGATAAGAGAATCAGAGCCGTTAAATAATCCCGTTTCTTGCAAATCCCCATTTACATCATTTTCTTTTGCCATTCTATATAATGCCTGATTAATCGTCGAGTAAGACTTTTGCAAGGCAAATGCCATTTGATCCTTATGAAAACGATCCAGAAGCGTCGGGATGACTGCCGCTGCGATTATGCCAATGATTACCAGAGTAATCAATACCTCTGCAAGTGTAAATCCCGTAAAACTATTCTTTTTCTTTAAAAAAATTAATGTCATGTTATTTTATCCAATTTCAATTATATAAATTATAAAATTCAAAATCAATTACCCACTTAAAAAAGCATCGTTTTTGAGGGATAATTATATTATGAAAGATTTTTTTGAGTACAAAGAAGAAATTTATAAATGTTCTAAATGTGGTCTGTGCCAGTCGGTTTGCCCTGTTTATAAAATAACAAAAAATGAGTGTGCTGTTTCACGAGGCAAATTTATATTACTTAATGCAATTATTCAAAATGAGCTAAAACTTAATAAATCTGTTATGGATAATATAGATTTGTGCACAAACTGTAATGCTTGCAAAGATTTTTGTCCAAGTGATATTGATGCGAGAGAAATTTTTGCTTCTGTAAGACATAGTTTTCTTTTAAATAGAAAAGGTTCGAAAATCATAAGTTCAATAAAATTATTTGAACTTAAAATGAGAATTCTTCAATTCTTTATAGGTATTTTTAGGGCTTTAAAGCTTGATAAAATCACCTCTTTGTTTTTAAGAAAAAAGAACCATAATCAAATTCTTTTTAAAAAAATTAGGTTTTTAAATTCTATCATTCCGATAAAAGTTAAATATGAAAAGAAAAAACATCAGCCCACAAATAAAGGTAAAGTCTTCTTTTTTGAAGGGTGCTTTAATAAATACATTAATCCGAGTTCTAAGAACGCTTCTATAAAAATTTTAGAAGAGCTAGGTTATGAAGTATTAGCCGGAAAATCTGGCTGCTGCGGGATAAATAAATACTATGAAGGTCATTTCGAAGATTTTACGCGGAATGCTAAAGGGCTTCTTAAGGATATACCATCTGGCATAGATTTTATTGTTGTTGATTGTGATTGTTGTAATGCCGGGTTAAAAAAAATATTCGAATTAGCGGATTCAAATCAGAAACTTAAGGATAAGGTCGTTGGTTTATCGGAACTTCTAATTAAAAATAATTATACAAAAAAATATAGCAAGAAAATAAAATATACCTATTCTAAGACTTGTTCAGGTGAGAATAGTTCTGAGGTGTTGTTTAAAAAT
>JAEZLC010000148.1 GCA_023435965.1 Cyanobacteria bacterium OH_CDB_58
GCATTGTTGGGCTGGTCGCCTTCTGATGGGGTTGAGATTAAGACTATAGATGAGATTGCTCAGGATTTTAGAATTAATGAAGTTTCTTCTTCCAATTCAGTTTTTGAATATGACAAACTTAACTGGATGAATGGTCAGTATATTAAGAAGATGGATATAAAAGAGCTTACACAAAAGATTAAACCTTATTTATCTTGTTATGATTTAACAGAGCTTAGTGAAGAAAAATTGGAGAAAATGGTAGAGGTCACAAGAGAGCCTATAACTATTCTTTCAGATATTACAAAAGACGTTGATTATTTCTTTGGGCAAGATGTCAATGTGGAGCCTGATGTTCAGTCATCCGTGCTGGATACAGAAAGTTCTCAGTCTGTACTAAAAGAGGCTCTTGTAAGAATCGATAATTGGGGTTTTAACAATAGCGAGAAGCTTCATGAGGATTTGGCGGAGCTTAGAAATTTCTTTAAAGAACAAGGAATTAAGCCTAAAGAAACAATGTGGGCAATAAGGGCGGCTTTGACAGGCAGAACCCATGGTGCAGATATAAGTGCAGTTATAGAAATTCTTGGTTGCGATAAAGTTAAAAACCGTATCCAGAAAGCAATAAAATAAAATAAATTAAATTATTAATAATGAAACACGAACCCTGAATAGCTTCAGGGTTCATTTATTTTGAGCTTGTGGTAAGATACGAAAATAGATTTTGTAATTTATAAGTAAAAAATGAGAACGTATTTAAGAGACAGTAATTCTAAAACAATAGTGGTGTTTTTTGCCGGCTGGGCCTTGGACGAAAAGCCTTTTGAAGCACTAGAGTCAAAAGGGTATGACCTTTTATTCGTTTATGATTATTCTGATTTAAGTTTTGAATTTGATTTTTCAAAATATGATAAAAAAATACTTATAGCGTTTTCTTACGGGGTTTTTATTTCTTCTCTTCTTCAGGAAAAGTTACCTGTTTTCGATAGGAAAATAGCTGTAAATGGAACATTAAGGCCTATTGGTAAGGAGTTCGGCATAAATGAGAAAATATTTAAATTAACACTTGATTCTATAAGTCCTGAATCTATGCAAAAGTTTTACTCCAGAATGTTTGATAATAATCTTGATTATGAGTACTTTATGGAACATTTGCCTTCAAGAAATTGGTACCAGTGTAAGGAAGAACTTGCGAAAATAAGTGAATGTTACCAGAATAATCAAAATTTGGGGTATACGTTTGATAAAGCCATAATCTCAAATGAGGATAAAATATTTCCTGCAAAAAGCCAAATTAATTTCTGGCAGAATACGGAAGTGAAAAATATTGAAGCAGGACATTTTCCGTTTTACAAATTTAATTCTGTTGATGAGATAATTGAATTATGATAGATAAAACTCTGGTTAAGAATAGCTTTAAAAAGAATTTAAAAACATATGAAGATAATGCTTTTGTCCAAAAAAAAATGGCTCAAGAGCTAATAAATATGCTGCCTTGCAAAAATCATTCAAGGGTGCTTGAAATTGGAGTCGGTACTGGGTATTTTACAAGATTGTTGGCAGAAAATATTAGTTATAAAGACTTTTTTGCAAATGATATAGTCCAGGAATGTTCCAATTACTTAAGCAAGGTTATAGAGGGAGCTGTTTTCGTAAGTGGAGACATTGAGTCTGTAAATATTCCTCAAGACATTGACTTGGTAGTTTCTAATGCTACACTGCAGTGGGTTTCGGATTTGGATGAAATTCTGCTTAAAATATCAGCCTCACTAAACAAAGAAGGTTGCTTTGTTTTTTCTACTTTTGGCAAGAAAAACTTTTACGAACTCAAAGATGTCTCTGGCATGGGCTTGAAATATTACTCTAAAGAAGAGCTGAAAAGTGTTTTAGAAAGATATTTTGAGGTTATTGAGATAAAAGAGTCCGAAGAAAAGTTGTTTTTTAATTCTTTTAAAGAACTCTTGAAACATATCAAACTGACAGGAGTTAACGGAGTTTCTTCAACGCCTTTTTCTATATCTGATATAAAAGAAATTGAACTTAAGTATAAAGAAAAATACTTTGATGGTAAGCGTTTTGTCTTGACTTATAATCCACTGTACGTTTCTTTAAAGAAAAAATCTTAGACAAATCGTTTGAAATCTTGTAATATACTATTAATAAAGGATTTTAAGGTGTGCAAAGCGTAATAAATCTTCCAAAAGTATCTTTTATAGTTGTTTCTCATAATTTTGAGCACTTTATTGTTGATTGTTTAAACAGCATAAAAAAACAGACCTATAGGAATTTTGAAATTATCGCAGTAGATGATCTTTCAACTGATTCTACTTCTGTAAAAATAGAAGAGTTTGCAGCCGAGAACCCTGATTTAAATGTGAAATTTATCAAAAATAAAGAAAACGTAGGGCAGCTTGCATCTTTTTTAGTGGGGCTTAAAGAGGCGACAGGTGAGTTTGTCTCTCAAATCGACGGCGACGATGTATTATTTGAAGATTATGCACTTTTGCATGTCGAAGCACATTTGAGGACCTCAGTTTCCTTAACAAGTTGCCAGCATGTTGATATAGATGAAAATAATACTCTTCATTCTATAGAATCTGTGGATTGTCCCCAAAAACAAGATTGCGGTTTTAGTCTTAAATGCAAGGATGAAGAAGGTCTTCAAACAGCTTGTTTTCCTGCACGAGAGCCAGGGGAAGATCTGGATGTGAAAATTCTTTCCAATGATAAATACAGTTTCGCGACATGGCATTGGTCTCCTGCCAGCTCTGGCATGATGAGGAAATCAGTATGTGATATGCTTTTGCAGTTAAAAAATCCCCAAAAAATCAAGATAACAGCAGACAAGTTTGTTTTTTCATTTATGCACCTTATGGGCTCCAGCGCTTTTATTTACAGACCGCTGTACGCGTATCGCCGTCATGGAAGTAATTATTCACTTGCAAATCCGGTTATGGGCAGCACACGCTATTTGAAAACTAAAACGCAAAAAAACTACATCCGCAACAATAAACTTATAAGACAGAGCATGCTTTCTTTTGTGTTAGAGAATTACAGCTATTTTTCTGAAAAACTGAACAGAGCTAACGTTGCAAGAATAATTAAAAAAATCATCTTTTCATTTGATTTTTCGACCCTAAAAAGTGTTATAAAGTCTTTGTTTATTTGGTAAAACAGTGTTATACTGAGTTGATATTAAATTAATTTTTAGTAGAAGAGTTGGCAGTTAATTTTAGGTGTTTATATGCTTCAAGAAGCAACAAAAATTTTGAATTCGGCATTCCATAACAGCTTTATAAAAAGGCTTAGTTTATATCTGCATGATTGTGTGAGAGAAGAGGTTAAGAGTTCTACTTTTCGCAATTTGAAGCAAGATAAAGACAATAAATGGATTTTTCTAAACAATAATGAGTCCGTTCTAAACCCAGAAGAAGTCATTGATGGGCAAGAAGTTTCAATTCTTTCTGAGGAAAGACTGTTCACCAGGTTCAATGAACCTTTAAGTCTTGATGGATCCAATAGTTACCTTACAGAGCTTATGATTCAGACAGAGATGAGCCAGAAAGACAAATACCTTATATATGGTTATCTTTTTCTTGTTGGGAAAAGTAATAAAAGCAAGAAGCACAATGAATTTTTAACTCCGCTCTTATACATGCCTTGTAAACTAGAGAGAGAAGGACTCAACATAAATTGTATTCTTCAGGATGAGCTTTTGTCTTTAAATACGGGTGCTTTGACTGCATTGATGAATAAAAATGATGATGAAGACGAAATGGAACATATGTTAGACGGGCTTTTGGACGTTGTTCCGGAATTGCCTCTGACAGAGGAAGGGTTGCAAATTTTCTTGACCACGTTAAAGTCATTAATTCCTGACCTAGAGATTAAAATGAGTCATGAAGATGATGAAACCGAAAATAATTTATCTTCTGCTCCTTCTGAGTTTAAAGAGTCAAAGGTTATAAACTACGATAATCTGGATGAAATAACAGATGAAGAAGAAAAACCAAAATTAAAGGTAAAAATAGAAAAAGTTTCACTAACAAACCAAAGTGCTATTATACTTACGAAAAGGCCTGTCGTAACGGCCGGTGTGCTGCACGAGTTGACTCAGATTTCGGAAAAACCAAGCGGTATTTTTAGAGAGACTGCACTTAATGTCATAAATGAAGAATATTTGCAGGGTAAAGGCAAAATTATTGATAAACCCTCTAAAAAAGATAAGCAACTCAAAGATTTTGTTGCGGTGACCCCGCTTTCTCTGAGCGATTCTCAAGAAGATGTGGTAAGAAAAATCGAAGAAAATCCTCTGGTTGCAGTTTATGGACCTCCGGGAACAGGTAAGTCTCAAACTATAGTAAATCTTGTATCTCACCTTATCGCTAATGGAAAAACGGTTTTGGTTGCATCAAGAATGGATAAGGCAACCGATGTTGTCGCACAGAGACTTAATGAGCTTGGTGCTCCTTATCTTGCATTAAGAGCAGGAAGGCCTAATTATCAAAAACAACTGTCATTTGACCTTCAGGATTTGATATCGAATAAAGTTGATTTGGATACAGGATACGAAAACGCAATTCTTGTTGACGTTAAGGACATGCATAATCTCATAAACACAATAAGAGAAATCGAAGATAAATGCGAAGAGATAATCAACCTTGAACACCATTGGTGCACTGTCGTTTCTGAGAGGGAAGAAAATGAAAAAACTCTTGGTAAGCCTATTTTTATAACAAAAAAATTAAAACAGGATGAAATTCAAGAAGTAGAAAAATTGGTTGCCAACCTCGAAAAAAATCTTGAAAAGTCCGGCTTTTTTGTCGATATGTCTAATAAAGTTAATGCTTTTAATTTAAGAAGATTGTTAAAGTTAATTGAATTTAATCCGGATTATGAAAACATTGAAAGAATAAGACAAGAGCTTAAGCTAAGTGCCCTGTCAGCTAAAGCACGACAGATTGAATCTAAAATTTTCAAAATTGGAAACCTACATCAGATGCTTGCTCAAGTAATGATGCTAAAGAAAAAACAGAGAACTTTAGCAGTCGAAATCCTTAGAGCAAGAAGAAGAGAATCGTTAAAAGGACTTTTAAGAGATCAAATAAAGAGACAAAGACTGATTGTACATACAAAAGCACTTGTTGAGAGAAAAAGAAATCTGCAAAACAGGCTGCTCGAGGATGAAGATTTTAAGCCTTTATTGGAAGCATTTCCTTGCTGGTGTGTAACGACTTACGCTGTTTCAGGCTCGCTCCCGATGAAGCCCGGGTTATTTGATGTTGCTATAATTGATGAAGCGTCGCAGTGTGATATTGCAAGTTGCTTCCCTATTTTATTCAGATGTAAAAAAGCAGTTATCGTCGGTGATGATAAACAATTGCCGCATCTTTCATTCTTAGAGAAAGCAAAAGAACAATCGTTTTTAAGCCAGTATGAAATTCCTGACAAATATCAATTAATGTGGAGATTTAGGACGAATTCCATGTTCGACCTGGCAAACTATTATTCTACAAGCCCTGTCCTACTAGATGAACATTTTAGAAGTCTTGCTCCGATTATCGACTTTAGCAATCGAGAATTTTACGGTTCAAGAATAAGGATCATGAGCAAAAACTTTGAAGATGATAAGGTGCTTGAGTTATGCCTTGTCCCTGATGGAAAGGTAGACTATGAAGCTACAAGAAACATGCCGGAGGCTGAAGCAATTGTTAAAAGGCTTCATGAAATAATTCTAGAAGACAATAGAGATAAAAGTGATAAAGAACCTGTTTCAATAGGGGTTATCTCACCGTTTAGAGGTCAGGTTGATCTTTTAACTAAGGCGATTTCTCAGGTTTTCAACGAGTCTACCCTTAGAAAACATAAGATTGAAGTCGGTACGGCGCATACTTTTCAGGGTGACGAAAGAGATATTATGATACTTTCTTGGACTGTTGCTAATAATAGTTTTGTACAAAGCCTTACATTCCTGCAAAAACCTAATCTGTTTAACGTTGCTATAACAAGAGCAAGAAAAAAGTTAATTTCATTTTTGTCTAAAGAGCCCAAATCGTTGCCTCCGGGTTTGTTAAGAGACTACATTGAGTACGTTGAGGCATATCAGCAACGAAACGCCATAAAGCTATCAATCGATAATGAAATTGATGAAAATATATATAAAAATAAATTCGAAAAAGTTGTTGCAGAGCATCTAAGAGCTGAAGGCTTCACCGTTATTGCAGGAACAGAAATCGCCGGATTCAGCACAGATTTAATCGTAAAAGATCCTTTGAATCAGGTTATTCTCGTTGAGCTGGACGGGGTAGAGGATAATCAGAAAATGTATAATACTCAAGTAAAAAAACATACAATTTTAGAGCGTTGCGGCCTTAAAATAGTAAGAATTTCTTACAGGGAATGGAATCATAGCTCGCAAGCATGCGTAGATAGAATCAAGTCTGTTCTTATAGGAGACAAATAATCAAAAAGTAATTCACTCAGAATATATTAAGGATTGTTA
>JAEZLC010000010.1 GCA_023435965.1 Cyanobacteria bacterium OH_CDB_58
TGAAAAAATAGTGTATTTTAGCGTAAACGATGCAAAATGTTGTGCAAAAATACCTGTAGAAAAAGCCGTTTCTGATGAGTTAAAATTAAAAATCGACACGAACAGCTTATTATTTTTCGATGTCGAAACACAAAGACTCATAGCATAAAACAAAGTCAAAATCCTTGAATGATAAGAAATATGCCCTTATAAATTTGACAAAGATGATGCATTAAAATACAATTTTAGTATGAAATACAAAAGTTGCCACCTACTAGAACACGGGATTTATTTCTATTACGACAGCATACAAGTGTGCTGTTTTTTGACAGGAAAAGGCGGCAAATCATTCCATCTAAACCCTGATTACAAGGGAGAACAAATCAACTGGGAACAACTCATTGAGCAAAAAAAACAATTGAGAGAAAATCATAGAAAAGGCATAATTCACCCCAATTGCGAAGGATGTTTCAATCTGGAAGAAAAAGAGTGGGACAGTGAAGATTACATAAACACCATTTATATATCTCACTGGACAAAATGCAACTGTAACTGCACATACTGCTATACCGAAGAAAATAAAAAAATTTTTAACACACACAAGAATTACAAACTGATGCCCATCTTAAAAGAAATGGAAGCAAAAGGGATTTTAAAATTTGATCAACACGGATATTTTGCATTTGGGGGAGGAGAACCTGCGGTTTTAAACGAATTCGATAAAATTTTCAACTATCTGGCAAAAAACAAACCCAGACAAATGTACGTAAATTCTTCAGGAATAAAATTCATCGACTGCGTCGCTAAAGGTTTAAAAAACGACAACATTGAGTTAACCGTTTCAATAGATGCAGGATCAAGAGAAGTTTATAAAAAGATCAAAAAAATTGATGCCTACGATAAAGTATTGAAACACTTAAAGAAATATGTTTCTAAACAAGGGAACTGCAAGGATAAAGTCCGATCCAAATACATAATCATACCTGATGTAAACGATTCAAAAGAAGAAATCGAAAAATGGCTTCAGGATTCTGTAAAAATAGGGATTAAACACGTCGTCGTAGATATTGAAGGACAATGGTTCTTGAAAAACAGAGAGAATATGCCTCAAAATGCTTATGACTTGATTGAATATGTGGAAAACAGGACGAAAGAACTGAACCTTGGATTATTTTATTTCAGCTATGCCGACCAATTAAGGCATGAAAGAGATAAAACAATTGTTAAGTAGAAAGATTTTCGACTATTCCTTTTAATGCAATCTTTACATGGGCATAATTAAGCCCCCCTTGCATATAAGCTGCATAAGGCTCTCTTAAAGGGCCGTCAGCCGATAGCTCTATTGTAGAGCCTTCAATAAAAGATCCTCCTGCCATTATAAGTTTATCATCATACCCAGGAACTTCATCCGGAATAGGAGTCAGATATGACTCTACAGGAGAATATTGTTGAAGGGTTTTGCAGAACTTTAGTAATGGTTCTTCTTTTCCGAATTTTATAGTTTGAATGATATCTGTCCTTGTTTCATTAGGTTTAGGCGTAGATACAAAACCTATATCTTCAAAAACCTGAGAAGCTAATATCGCCCCTTTGACAGATTCTGAAACAATAGATGGAGCCATGAAAATACCCTGAAACATAAGTCTTGACTGATTAAACATCGCCCCGCCTTCAGCACCGATGCCGGGAGCCGTTAATCTGCAAGCTGCTAAATCAACAAATCTTGCTTTTCCCGCAACATATCCGCCGGCTTCAACTATTCCACCGCCCGGGTTTTTAATGAGAGAACCAGCCATCAAATCAGCACCAACTTCTGTTGGCTCAAATTTTTCTACAAACTCTCCATAGCAATTATCAACAAAACATATACATTCAGGATTTTTTGTTTTTGCAATTTTAATAATTTCTTTAATCGTTTCAATATTCAACGATTTTCTCAATGAATACCCTCTGGAGCGTTGTATCAAAATCATTGTTGCTTGCTCATCTATCGCATTTTCTATAGCGTTTAAATCAACATCCATTCCGTTGATAAGAGGTACTTCAGCATAGTCTACGCCGTGACCAATTAATGACGCTCTATGATCACCTCTTTTACCTATAACTTCTTCCATGGTGTCATATGGTGCACCTGCAATAGAAATAAGCTTATCTCCATGCCTTAAATTACCAAAAAGACAGCAAGCTAAAGCGTGCGTTCCTGAGACAAATTGAGTTCTTACAACTGCTTTTTCCGCTCTGAAAATATCCGCGAAAACGTTATCTAAAGCCTCACGACCAAGATCGTCATGCCCATATCCTGAAACAGAAGAAAAATGTTCTGCTCCAATTTTATACTTTCTAAAAGCACTTAATACTTTTTCCTGATTAAACTCTTTTATTTCATCCACTATTTCAAAGACCGGTTTGACTTTTGACTGAGCAGATTCAATTATTTCAATACTATTCCAATTCATATTTTCATGTAAACACAAAATAGCGAAGCATTCAAATAAAATGTGTAAAAAAAACTTTATGGGTTGTATTGAATTCACGGTTTTTGAAGTAAAATATTATTACTATAAAAATTTAAGAGAGTTTACACTGATGAGAGAATTTAGAAACAAAGACGAACAATATAATATCTTTTTAAAATATAATGAAACTGACAAAAAAGAATCTAAAAATTTAGAAAAAACCATATCAGCTCTAGTTGTTTTAACACTCGTTATCTCAATAGGAGCTTTTTTATTTTCGTTCTTCAATAGCGAAAATGAAATTGCAATAAACATCAAGACAGCAGTTTCATCATTCTTTGGCAAGCTGGGAGCAGGCAAACAGGCGAACAAAAATTTTGACCTGCAATTTTTAAACAGAAGACAGAACATTTTGCTTGTTGGGGTAGACTCTAACGGCTCAAACTCAGATCCTTTTTTAGGAACAAGGTCAGACACAATGATTCTTGTAAATATTGACCCTAGAGACAGAAGCATCAATGCGATTTCAATCCCCAGAGACAGTAAAGTCTATTTGGCAGGAGATCATGGGGTTCAAAAAATAAATGCAGCACACGCTCTTGGGGGTATCGAACTTACAAAGAAAACTGTTGAAGATACCTTAGGAGTAAAAATAGATAACTACGTTCTGGTTAACAATGAATGTGTAAGAAAACTAGTAGATGCAATCGGCGGAGTCCCTATCTACATTGAAAAAGACATGTATTATAACGATTACTCAGGAAACCTTCATATTAACTTATCAAAAGGTATCCATGTCTTAAACGGAAATGACGTTGAGGGGTATCTTAGATACAGAAAAGACGGACTTGGAGATATCGGAAGAACTTCAAGACAGCAATGGTTCTTAAAAGCTTTACTCGAAAAGTTACAAACTCCTGAAGCAATTACGAAAATTCCAGAAGCACTAAAAATTGCTAACGCATACGTAAAAACAGATATGAACTTATATCAAATGTCACAATATGCGGCATTAGCGAGAGGTATCGACCTTGATAGCGTTGAAGTTTCAACACTTCCGGGAGGACCGAACAAAAAAGGCTACACGAGCTATTGGATTCTAGACCCCGAAAAAACTCAAGAAGTAGTAGACAGAATGGTCTACAGAAGAAAACCTGATTTCAATGAAACAAAACTTGTTGCAGGCATCATGTATTCTTTTGATAAAGAAGAAGAAGCAATGAAAATCAAAGACAGACTGAAAGAAAACGGATATGAAGTAAACTGCATAGGCAGAGCTCACCTTCCTCACTCTCAAGTGATAGGACATAACGCAGCTGTCACAAGTGATTTTGTATACTGGTTAAAGAAAAAAGTTCCAGAAGTTAAACACTCTCAATTTGTATACGATCCAGTTAGAATGTACTGCGTACAGAGTGATTTTACAATAATTGTAGCAGGTTCATAAGCCTAAGGAAAAAATATGTTATTAGACATCATTAAACAAAGATCAAGCGTAAGAAATTTTTCAGAGAAAACCATATCCGGGGACGAAATAAAAGAAATACTAGAAGCGGCCAGACTCGCACCATCATGGATGAACGTGCAGCCATGGCATTTTATTGCGGTTACAGATCCTCAAACAAAATCAGATTTGAGCAACCTTGCAAACGGGCAAAAACAGGTAGCACAAGCTTCTCATGTCATTTTGATAATTGCAGATTTGAATGCCTGGAATAAAGACAGATTTTCAAAAATACTCAAAATGAGAGAAGGGATGACAGAAGAAAGACTCGAATACATATTCAACAACTCAGGGTTATACCCGAAACTAAGAGGCGAAGATATGGTTGTTACAAGAACCATAGAACAATGCACCTACGCAATAGATCATATAATATTACAATCAAAACATTTAGGTATAGACTCATGCATAATAGGGGCTTTTGGCAACGAATTGACGCTTTTCAACCCTGAGCTATACAAGGAAATAAAAGAAAAATTAGAATTACCTGAAAATAACTTCATAGCGGCAATGGTGGCACTTGGCTACAAGAAACAGGACACAACTGTTCCCTCAAAAATTCGCAAGGATTTTGACGAAGTTATATCAAAAGAAGTTTACGGAAATAAGTTTTAAACGGAAGGTTAAAAATGGATATTTTAAAAATCGCAATCCCTAACAAAGGAAGACTCTCAGAAAAAATATACGAATTACTTAATAGTGCCGGATTAACCTTTCCGTCAAAAGATGAAAGAACTTTGCAAGTAACGACAAAAGATGGGAAATATTCTATTATTTTTGTCAGAACACAAGACATTCCAAGATTTGTTGAAGATGGTGTAGCAGACATCGGATTTACCGGATTTGACATCGTTACAGAACTAAAAGCCAATGTTGACAAGGTAATGGATTTAGACTTCGGGTATTGCGAAATGGTAGTTGCAGTAAAAGAAGAAGATCCCTATAATTCATCAAAAGAACTTCCTGAGCAAATTAAAGTGGCAACATCATTCCCTAATATTGCAAGAGATTACTTCGAAAGCCTTGGCAAAACTCCTAAGATAATTGAAGTTTCAGGGGCCACAGAAATAACTCCAAGACTAGGACTTGCAGATGTAGTTGTAGACATAACTTCATCAGGATCAACTCTTAAATCAAACAAATTAAAAATAATTGACAAAATTTTAGAATCAACAGCAATCGTAATCGCAAGAAAAGATCTTACTCAAACCCAAACAGAGAAAACTAACAGCTTGATAAGAGCGTTAGAATCCGTTATTGAAGCTAGAGAGAAAAAATATCTTATGGTAAATATACCAAAGGCTTCTTTAAACCAACTTAAGGAATTTTTACCGGGTCTTTCAGCACCTACAGTCACTACACTTCTTGGGGACGATGAAAAAGCTGTAGTTCATGTTGTAGTAGACAAAGACAAAGTTTATGAAAGCGTAGAAAAACTAAAAGCTATAGGTGGTCAAGGGATATTGATTATGACAGTGGATCAGATGGTGAAATAATGAATTACCCAAACCTTGAAGAACTTATTAAAATAATTGAAGTACTCCGCTCAGAAAACGGCTGTGCATGGGACAGGGAACAAACTCACGGTTCTCTAAAAAGAAATATGATAGAAGAAGCCTACGAGGCAGTTGATGCAATCGACAACAATGACCCTAAACACTTGCAGGAAGAGCTTGGCGACGTTCTTTTACAGGTTGTCCTTCACTCTCAAATAGCGCAGGAATCTAACACTTTTAACATTGAAGATGTAGCGGGCAGAATAAAAGATAAGCTTATACACAGACATCCTCATGTCTTTGGTAATGTAAAAGTTTCAAATACAGAAGAGATCCTTGAAAATTGGGAAAAACTTAAAAAAGAAGAAAAACCTCACCGAACATCAATTATGGACGGTATTTCAAAATCCCAAGCTGCATTAATGAGTGCTCAAAAAATAAGCAAAAAAGCAGTGAGCGTCGGCTTTGAATGGCCAAGCGAAGATTCCCTCTGGGAATGCGTCCACTCTGAGTTATGCGAATTTAAAGAAGCAAAAACTCACGAAGAAAAAGAAGATGAACTTGGAGATATCCTCTTTGCTGTAGTAAATCTCGCAAGATGGAACAAAATAGACGCAGAACAGGCTTTATTAAAAGCAAACAAAAAATTTATACAACGTTTTAGACAAATGGAAGAACTGGCTCAAAAAGAGCTTGAGCAACATTCATTTGAAGAATGGGATAATCTTTGGAAACAGGCGAAAGAATTTATTAAGTCTAAAAGTTAGCTTATTTAGTTTTTATTTTTGCTAGTAAAAAGGTCCGGATGTATAATCCGAACCTTTTATTAATTATTTAACAATAATTATTAGTGTGTGCAAAGAACCTTAGAGCCTCTTTCTTCGATTACTGCTTGTGCAGCAGCTAATCTAGCTTGAGGAACTCTAAATGGTGAACAAGAAACATAGTTCAAGCCAATTCTGTGGCAGAACTTAACTGATTCTGGATCTCCACCGTGCTCACCGCAGATACCGCGTTTTAAGTTAGCTCTTACAGGAAGTGCTTTCTCTAATGCGATTTTCATCAATTGGCCAACACCCTCTTGATCCAACGTTTCGAATGGATTAGAAGGAAGAATTTTGTTCTCAACGTATCTTGTTAAGAACTTACCTTCAGCATCATCTCTTGAATAA
>JAEZLC010000298.1 GCA_023435965.1 Cyanobacteria bacterium OH_CDB_58
GAACAATACGATAGTTGATATAAAACCTTATTTGAAGCCGCCTAAAGACGAGACGGTTAAATTTAATCAGCAGAATTCTTTGCATTCTAATCCTATTTTTAAAAAGTTTTTGGTTATTCATAACAAAAAAACAGAAAATAAGTTTAGTTTAAAAGATTTATTCAGGTAATGTTTGTTCAAAAAAATAATCTTTTTATAGAGCTAAGTAAAAATCAGAAGGCTTCGCTCATATCTTTTATCAAAAACTTCACCAAGAAAAATCCTGATCTTTCAGAAGATGAAATATTGGATCTTTTTATTGAAGACGAACAATATTATCTGAAAGTCGGTAATCCCCATTTTGAGTGGATTTTTGAATATGTAGAACAAGAGAGCTTCTTAAAAGAGCTAAAATACTTAATAAAGCAGTATAAGTCTCAAATCCTGCACAAGGAGCTTCAAAAACCTTTTCTGGAAAAACAAAAAGCCTATATGAAAGAGCAAAGGAAGAAATTTCAGGAACTAAAACTTTCAAAAGAACCGCCGACTCCTAAGCAGCTTAAGTATTATGAAAGGCTATGCAAAAAGTATGGCATTGAAAAACTCGATACAAAAGAGTTGTCAAAATTGGACTTAAAAAATATGATTGCTAAGATAGTGGAAGAGAAAGAATCTGAAGTTTATAAATGTTTAGAAAAGAATTGATAAATATATATCTTAGTGCCGGGTTTGATATGTTCGAAGCAACTTCAGAAGTGGATTTTGTGCTGGAAGTTGTTTTGAAGCTTTCTTCAAAAGATATTCTTATGGGATTTGATGTTGCTGAAGATGACAGGTCTGAAATAATAAATCTGATAAAGAAGAGGGTTGAATCAAAGAGGCCGATCCAGCAAATTTTGGGCCGTGCTTTTTTCATGGGAGAAAAATTCTTTGTAAGTGAACATACCCTTATTCCAAGACCAGAAACAGAAATTCTTGTGTTAGAAACTTTAAAATTAATCGAAGACAAACGTGATTTCAAGGTTTTGGATATAGGTTCAGGCTCCGGTTGTATTCCTTTGATGCTTGCTAAAAACACGGTACATACTGTCATTGAGTCTGTGGATATAAGTTCTGAGGCACTTGAAGTTGCAAAGTCTAACGCTGTTTCCTTTTCTCTTGATCCTCGGGTTAAATTTTATTATTCCGATCTCTTTTTAAATGTTAAAGGTCAGTTCGATATAATCGTTTCTAACCCCCCTTACATCCCTTTTGTGCAGAAAGATTCATTACAGTCAGAGGTAAGGGATTTTGAGCCAAAGAGTGCCTTGTTTGCATATGATGAAAAAGGGATTGAGTTTTATAAGTCGATTATCGAGAGTGCTCCAAAATATTTGAATGATGGGGGGCATTTGCTTTTTGAGTTGGGAATTAATCAGGCTGATGATGTTAAAAAAGTTTTAGAATCGAACAATTTTTCTAACATAAAAATCATTAAAGACCTGGACAATATCGAAAGAGTCATAATCGCTAAATTTTGCCCCGATAGATGAGTGTTATAAAAAATAAAAAATGATAATGATTATTAATTTTTCTTAAAAACCTATTTACAAAAGAAAAAAATATGATAGTATAGGATTATGTTAAAGATGGATATGAGTTTTAAAACTTTATTTCTTTCTTTACATCGTGAAATTAGAGTAAAAACATATTAGTTAAACAGAAAACGTGAAAGAGGTAGATTATGGCTAAATTTATTTGTAGTGTATGCGGTTATGTACATGAGGGAGATGCTGCTCCTGAAAAATGTCCGGTATGCGGAGTAGGTTCAGAAAAATTTAATAAACAAGAAGCTACAGATTATGCAGCAAGTACAAATGGTTGGGCTGATGAGCATAGAATCGGTGTTGCTCAAGGTTTGGACGCAGAAGTTGTTCAAGGATTGAAAGATCACTTTGCCGGTGAATGTACAGAAGTGGGTATGTACCTTGCAATGTCAAGACAAGCTGACAGAGAAGGCTATCCTGAAGTTGCAGAAGCTTATAAAAGAATAGCTTTTGAAGAAGCTGAGCATGCGTCAAGATTTGCGGAACTTCTTGGAGAAGTTGTTACAACTTCAACTAAAAAGAATTTGGAAATGCGTGTAGCTGCTGAAAGTGGAGCTTGTGAATCAAAACTTGCGATTGCTAAAAGAGCAAAAGAATTAGGTTATGATGCGATCCACGATTCAGTACACGAAATGTGCAAAGACGAAGCTCGCCACGGTCAAGCATTTGCTGGACTATTGAAAAGACATTTTCAATAATTAACTTCATAAAAAAGGAAGACTCCTAGTTTTAGGAGTCTTTTTTGTTATTAATGTTGGCTTTTATAGCAGATTGCGACCTTATACTTTGGGTGTTTCAGCTGGTGGTGCAGGCAATGCTTCAGGCGATGGTTCTTGAATAATCGGAGCTTGTGCCTGTGGTGGCGGTGCTACTTCTTGTGCTGCCTGGGGTTTAGAAAGTTCTATTGTGTCTTTTGGCAGTGGTTGAAGTTTTGAGCTGAGTGTCTGTTTCATTTCGTCTGTGATTTGTTTTATTTCTGCCTGAATTGCTTTTAAGTTGGTATCTTCAGGTATCGGAGTTGCGGCAGGCTGAGCTGCTATGGGATTTGTTGCCGGTTTGTTGACCTGAACAGT
>JAEZLC010000123.1 GCA_023435965.1 Cyanobacteria bacterium OH_CDB_58
GCCGGATCAAGACCTAAAGCAGTATATTTTTCTACCGCACTGCCGTAGTCGTTAATTAACCATAAAGGTGGGTGAACCAATGAATGCGGAAGCCACTTTTCAAATCCCTGAAGCAACTGGAATAGATATCCCGTCCAGCTTGATGCAACAGTGATATTCCCTATCGCGTACTCCAACATCAAAATCCAACCGATCATCCACGCCGCAAGCTCTCCCATTGTAGCAAAAGTGTACGTATACGCACTTCCAGCTACCGGAATCATAGATGCGAATTCCGCGTAACATAAAGCGGGGAAAATACAGGCTACAGCTGCCAAAACAATTGATATAACCAATGATGGTCCAGCACCAATATGATCAGAAGTTCCTAATGCTGCCGCTCCGATCATTACAAAAATACCTGAACCAATAACAGCACTGACTCCCAACACTATAAGATCAAATGCGGTCAAAGTCTTGCTAAGACCTGCTTCCTTAGATTGAGCAATCAAGTCATCAGGGTTCTTCTTTCTTATTAGTTTTGATACAAATTTTTCTACTAATCCTGCTTCGGTTACGTCTTTGTTCATTTTTTATCCTTATCTTCCAGCTTTAAGCAAAGGGAAACCCAGCGTTTCTCTTTGTTCTACATATAATTTAGCGACCGCTGCGGCCATTTTTCTTACTCTGTTTATATAATTAATTCTCTCATCTTTGCTGATCACGCCTCTCGCATCGAGCAAATTAAAGGTATGTGAGCATTTCAAAACGTAGTCATATGCGGGAAGCACAAGTGATGCTTCACAACATGCTTCAACTTCTTCCTGACACAGATCAAACATTTTAAACAGTCTTTCTGCGTTCGAATGTTCAAAATTGTACTTTGATTGCTCAATTTCATTTTGCAGATATATTTCGCCGTATTTCAATTCTTTATTCCACATAACATCGTACACAGAATCTACATTTTGAAGGTACATGGCAATTCGTTCAAGACCGTATGTAAGTTCAAGAGCAACCGGTCTAATTTCAAGACCGCCTACTTGTTGAAAATAAGTAAACTGAGTAATTTCCATACCGTCAAGCCATACTTCCCAACCCACGCCTGCTGCTCCTAAGGTTGGAGATTCCCAATTATCTTCAACGAAACGAACATCGTGTTTTGTTAAATCTATACCCATAGCTTCCAAGCTTTTCAAATACAATTCCTGGGCATTATCCGGAGATGGTTTTAAGATAACCTGATACTGAAAATAATGACCTAATCTATTTGGGTTTTCACCATATCTCGCATCAGTTGGTCTACGGCAAGGTTCAACCATTGCTGTATTCCAAGGTTCTGGGCCTAATGAACGTAAAAAAGTAGCCGGGTTCATAGTGCTGGCACCCTTTTCAATATCATACGGCTGTTGAATTATACAACCGTAGTCTGACCAAAATTTTGATAAATTTAGAATTAATTCTTGAAATGTAAGTCCCACTGTTAATATCCACTTCTTAAATAGCTAGCTTACCTATTGTATCGCAAGCAAAATATTTTTCAAAACAAAACGTAGTTAATGTTAACTTTACAATGTTTATACCAAATCAAAAAACCGTTGTATTT
This sequence comes from Cyanobacteria bacterium OH_CDB_58, assembly GCA_023435965.1. GTDB lineage: Bacteria > Cyanobacteriota > Vampirovibrionia > Gastranaerophilales > Gastranaerophilaceae > JAEZOG01. The sequence continues at coordinate 1,586 of JAEZLC010000123.1, forward strand.
ATGATTATTTTATAAAAAGTTATTGTAAAGTAATTATTATTTTAAAAAAAACAATAAAACATTTGAAAAAATTTCTATTGTTTCTCAAAAAATTTTAAAAAACACAAAAAAGAGACCAACTTTACAAAAGCCGGTCTCGATTTGATTATTATAATTTGAAATTATAATTTGTTAGCTACCATCAATGTAGTTTCAGCTAATCTTGTTGAATAACCCATTTCGTTATCGTACCAAGAAATAACTTTAACCATGTTTTCGCCGATTGTCATTGTCAATGCAGCGTCAACAGTTGATGATTGAGAAGATCCGATAAAGTCTGAAGAAACTAGCGGCTCTTCTTCGAAAGCAAGAATTTTGCCATCAGCAGCAGCTTTTAATGCAGCGTTAACTGCTTCAGCTGTAACAGGTTTTTCTGTTTCGAATACTACGTCAACAACAGAAACGTCTGGAGTTGGAACTCTTAAAGCAAAACCGTTTAATTTTCCTTTTAATTGAGGAAGAACTAAAGAAACCGCTTTAGCAGCACCTGTTGTGGTAGGAACGATGTTCATAGCACCAGCTCTTGCTCTTCTTGGATCAGAGTGACCAGCATCAAGAATTCTTTGATCGCCAGTGTAAGAGTGAGTTGTAGTCATAAGACCTTTAACGATTCCGAATTGCTCGTCAACAACTTTAGCTACTGGAGCTAAGCAGTTAGTTGTACAAGAAGCCATTGAAATTACGTTATGTTTTGAAGAATCATATTGATCATCATTAACGCCTAAAACGATTGTTAAATCTTCGTTTTTAGCTGGTGCAGAAATGATAACTTTTTTAGCACCTGCAGTGATGTGAGCTTTCGCTTTTTCAGCGTCTGTGTAGAAACCAGTTGATTCAACAACAACTTCAACACCTAATTTTGCCCAAGGTAATTGAGCTGGATCTTTTTCAGCAAAGAATAATATTTTTTTACCGTTGATGATTAAACCATCTTCAGCAACTTCAACTGTACCATTAAATCTACCCATAACTGAGTCATATTTAAAAACGTGAGCTGCATTTTTAGGTGATAACCCTGGATCGTTGATAGCAACATAATCAATTTTTTCAAAGATGCCATCTCTGATAGCTGCTCTTAATGTGTTACGGCCGATTCTACCGAAGCCGTTAATTGCCACTTTTACCATAGTTTAAGCTCCTCTTCTTTTTTCTAATACTTTTAAACTATGAGATAGTTATAAATTAAACATAAGATATAATCAAGCTCTAAATTCCTATTTAAAAGTTGAGAAAAACCTCTTTAAAAAAACACAATCTTTTGCTATAATATTATAAAACACTAAGACTTGGATAAATAACATGGCGAAAAAATTTTCAAAAAGAACTAGAAGAGAATTCAATTTTTGGAGGGCTTTCTTTCAAAGACTAGTTTGCAACTGGACTTTTGGACTTTACATAAGAATAATGTACAGACTTGAAGTCATAGGTAATAAAAACTTCACAAAAGATAAAAGCTTCATCGTAGCCGGAAATCACATCTCGGCAAAAGATCCTTTTATAATGATTCAAGCTTTAAGAATTCCTGTTGCATATATGGCAAAAGAAGAATTATTTGAAAAGTTCTTCTCGAGACTGCTCATGGACTGGTGTGGAGCATTCGCTGTCAACAGAGATAAACTTGAAGTATCAACAATAAAAACCGCTCTTTCTATTAAAGATACAAAATGGAAACTGGGTTTATTCCCTCAAGGAACAAGGGTTCTAAACGGAAAAATAGAAAAGGTGTCTAAAGGATTTGCGTCTTTAGCAAAGGCCACTAAATCAGACATTCTTCCTGTTGCAATCATTGGAGCCGACAAAAATGTTAAAATTCCTTTCACAGGGAAAATAGTGGTAAAAATTGGCGACCTAATCCCTTATAGCGACAATATTGACGAAATGGTAGAAAAATGGTGCAAAGCCATTTCTGAACTTACCGGATATGAATATTGCCCTGCTTAATTAATTTTTAGATATTTGTATTAAGATAGAATTATGAGTGAGAATTATTCAAGAAGATACGTTAAAGATTTTAACTGGAAAAAGTTCCTTTTCCAGCTTTTTGGCGTCTATTGCGTAGGACTTCCAATATTTTGGTTTTTCTATAACATAGAATTAAGAGGTGCTAAAAACGTTCCCAAGAATAAGAAATTTATCTGTGCACCAAACCATATCTCATATTTTGACCCGTTCATCGCTGCTTACGCTATAAAATGCCCTATTGCTTTCATGGCAAAAAAAGAGCTTTTTGACAGCGAAAAGTTAGCTAAAACACTAGACGGCTTGGGTGCTTTTTCTGTAAACAGAGAAAAACTTGAGGTATCGACAATAAAAACCGC
>JAEZLC010000170.1 GCA_023435965.1 Cyanobacteria bacterium OH_CDB_58
ATGGAAGGACGGTTAGTTTTGAAAATACGGTAATAATTATGACTTCAAATGCCGGTACCAGCCTTAAGGCTCATGGTATAGGATTTGCAAATGATAATTTTATTGCCTTAGAGAATAAAGTAAAAGAGGTATTGAAGGAAATATTCAGACCTGAGTTTTTAAACCGCCTCGATGAGATAATTGTGTTTAACGAACTCAACAGGGATGAATTGAAACAGATAGTAAACCTTATGCTTAAGGAAGTAATTGAAGAGGTTGAGCATAAGGGAATAAAGATTGACATTACCGATGCTGTTCAAGATTATATTCTAAAGATAGGATATGATCAGAAATATGGTGCAAGACCTCTTAGAAGAACAATTCAGAAATACATCGAAGATGAATTGACTGATCGGTATTTGAAGGGAGAATACCAGGAAGGAAGTAATATTGTAATTGATGCAAATAATGATGGGTTGATATTTAAATAAGTGATTTTTTGAATTGTATAAACTAATGGCCTATTTCTAATTAAAGACGTGATTGGAGTTTTTATATAGGCAGAATAAATTCCTATATATGAAAGATAACATGCTTTTATGATGGGCAAATATTTAAAAGTGAAAAATGAGGGGCTTAAGGCCCCGAATTTTTTGTCTGGGGAGGTCTAATACTTGGCTATTGAGATAAAAAAGGCTGTTATACATGTGCTTGATAAGGAAGCGGACGAGCCTTTGCTAAATGAGTTTGACTTGGATATAAATGAAGATATTCAGGTGTTTTTGGAAAAGCATATTACAAAATCCATTAATGATGACGAGGCAAGAAAAGCTAAATTTAAGGATGGGCTTAATATTGTAAAGGAAGTATCTTATAGAATTTCATCCGATTATGAGTATTTTTTAGAAGGTTCAAAGGATATTGCCAGGCAGCTTTTTAAAGCAATAAAGACAAACAGCAGTATATCTTCTACAGATTTGATAGTATGTCTTTACGAAGACGATAATGTTCCTGCGGTGGCTATTTTAAAAATGGATTATACCGTTACCTTTATTCATGACATTGAAATTGTCGAAAGTAAGTTCAAGATTAATATCAAAAAGCAAGATATAAGTCTGCCAGGGAACAATCAGAGAATTCAAAAGTGTGCCTTTATTCTCTCCCCTGTAATACATAATAGCCATGAACTTGTTATTCTTGACAATCAGATATCTAAAGGTTCAGAAGAACCTGTAGCTCAGTTTTTTCTTCAGACTTTTCTAGGAGCAGAGCTCATACTCGACAGTAAAACTTGCACAAAAATACTCAGGAGAGAGACTGAAAACTGGGTGCGGAGTAAGGCGAAGGAAGACGAACCCTTTGCAGAGGAAGTCAGAGACTTTGTAAATAATGCAATTCATAAGGAAGATGAAATTGACATAGAGGGCTTTTCTAACAAGGTATTCGGTCAAAAAGAAGAACTTCGTGACGAGTTTGTAAATAATTTACGTGAAAAAGGTCTTACCCATGAAAGGTTTGAAGTTGACCGGGAATGGGTAGAAAGGAAGCTTAACAAGATAAGACTCAAAACAAATGATAATATTGAGATTGTAATAGACTATGAACTATTTGGGGATAGGGATAAATTTGAGATTATCAGTAATCCGGACGGGACAAGGACTATAGTAATAAAGAATGTGTCAAGTCTGAATCAAAACTAGTACATACATATTATTAAATTTAAAGACCAACAAGCGAATTTAAGCTTGCTGGTCTTTTATAATATAAGATTAATAGTTTTTGCTTGATTTTAAGTAGAAGGCTTTACTATTTACCACCTGTTAAGTCCGATACCGCCGCCAAACCTGCTTCCAAAGCCTTTGTTTTTAGAAAAACCACTTGAGCTTTTTCTTTGGTTTTTAATTATTGTTCTGCAGCTTAAGCATCTTTGAGGTTCGTTTTGAAATCCTTTTTCCTTGAAGAAGTTTTGTTCACCTTCCGTAAATAAAAATTCAGCACCACAACTTTTGCATACCAGTGTTTTATCTGCCATTGACTATACCTCCTTAGAAATTAGGAATTAACCGATTTTTGATTTGACTCCAAAATTAGAAAGGAGGAATGTATTCAAAAATAAATTAACCCTTTATCCTAAGTGTTAACCAATTTGGACTAATTTATGCAAATATAGGTTGAAAATTTATTAATTATATAAATTTATTATTCTTATATAAAGAACTTAACTTCGTATTTTTCTCTAAGTTTATCCACTGTTTTGTAATACTCTTCTTGCTGTTTTTTATTCATAAGCGCAGATTTAACTTTTTCTTCGGCCTCAGTAAAGGTTAAATCCATGGCTTCTCTTTTGCCTGTCAGCTTTATAATATGATAGCCAAATTGTGATTTAACAGGTGCTTTAGTGACTTCGCCTTTTTCTAGCGCAAAAGCAGCAGCTTCAAATTCAGGAACCATTCTGCCTTTTGAGAAAAAGCCCAGGTCTCCACCATTTTCTTTTGATGGGCAAATGGAGTATTCACTAGCAGCATCTTCAAATTTTTTGCCCTCATCCAATTCAGAGATTACTTTATTAGCGGTATCTTCATCTTTAACCAGGATATGACTTGCTTTAACCGATTCAGGTTCGAAG
>JAEZLC010000046.1 GCA_023435965.1 Cyanobacteria bacterium OH_CDB_58
AAACTGCTTAACCAATTTGCTGTATTTCTCGGTGATGTTCCTGAATGCAAAAACACTTATCTTAGAAATGATATAGACATTTTTGATTATAAGAAGAATATTCCGACTGAAATTTGTTCAGATAAGATTTTTTCAAGACCAGATGTAATTGCAACTGAAAAACTTCTGGAAAAAGCAAAAATTGACATTAGAATATGCAAAAAAGATTTCTTCCCAAGCTTCAATATTCTTGGGATATATGCATTCAACACCATAGGAACAGGCAATTTTTTCAGTTGGGAGGCAGTTTCTGCTACATTAATAGCCAGTGCTACTCAGGATATTTTCAAAGGCGGTCTTAAATTAGCGAACTTAAGGATAAGCAAAGCAAGATATGAACAATTATTTGAAGATTTTAAACAAACTGATTTGACAGCACTAAAAGAAGTTAACGACAGTCTTTTCATAACAAAGCAAGATACAAAAATAGACAATCAGACTCTACACAAGCTATTAAAAGAAACTGACAATTTTAATAGAAATAAAAAAAGACTTTGTGCAGGTGTTATTTCTAAAACAGACTTCCTCCTCTCTGAAAAACGACTTATAGCAGTTAAGTTAGAGAAAAATGAAACTAAAACTACACGAATAATCGATTATATAACTCTTTATAAATCAGTAGGTGCAGATTTATGAAAAGAGTTATTTATAAAATAATCATTCTGGCTGTCTTTATTCTTATGCTACTGCTTATATTAAATTATCTAAAACAGAGAGATAAAAACAACCATGAGATAATTGCATACGGCAATATTGAAATAAGACAGGTAGATATGGGGTTTCGAGTTGACGGAACTATTGCTGATATGCTTTTTGAAGAAGGGGATATAGTAAAAAAAGGTCAATTGCTTGCATATCTTGAAAACAAGCAATATTCATCAGTTTACCAAAAAAGTCTTGCTGAAATTGACCTTAATACGGCTGCAAGGAATAATGCGTCGTCTAAATATGAACGTCATAAGCCTCTGTGCCTTGAGAATACAACATCAAAACAAACATGTGATGAACTCTACAACAATAAAAAAGAAACTCAGGCAGCACTAAAAGCCGCAATAGCAGAATCAAAACGTGCCAAGACTAACCTCGACGATACTAAAATATATGCACCTTGTGACGGAATTATAATGACAAGGGTTCAAGAACCTGGTTCTATAGCCATCCCGGGGCAACCTATTTATACTATAGCTAAAAATAAACCCGTTTGGATTAGAGCTTATATCCCAGAAACCAATTTAGGCAACATAAAATACGGAATGAAAGCAAAAGTTTATACGGACACGACCAACCCGAATACAGGCAAAAAAAGAGAATATACAGGCTGGGTGGGATACATTTCACCGGTTGCCGAATTCACACCCAAAACTGTTGAAACAACAGACCTAAGAACTGATTTGGTATACAGAATACGCGTCTACGTTTACGAAGTAGACGATTTTTTAAGGCAAGGAATGCCTGTAACCGTAACTTTTGACTTAAAAAACAGTGAAGTAAGAAAAAACTTAAGGGGAGATTATGACGAATTGCGTCGTAATAAATAACTTATCTAAATGCTTCAAAAACACAGATAGTTGTGCAATTTCTGATTTGTCCATAAGCTTTCCTTGTGGAAAAATAACAGGATTAATCGGTCCAGACGGTGCTGGTAAAAGCACACTTATAAGATGCATTATTGGCGTTCATTCTTTTGAAAAGGGGGAAATTAAATCATTAAATATAAACCCTGTAAAAGAAAAAGAGTTTTTAAACTTAAAAATTGGTTATATGCCTCAAAAAAATGGACTTTATGAAGACCTAACAATCTTAGAAAATCTTTCTTTATACTCAAAATTAAGAGGAGTAAAACAAAGAGATGAGAATAGTACCTTTGAATATTTATTAAATCTTACCGATCTTAAGCCTTTTAAAGATAGGCTCGTAAGCCAGTTATCTGGAGGAATGAGACAAAAAGCAGGGCTAGCTTGTGCTCTTTTGGGCAAACCGGAATTACTTCTTCTTGATGAACCCTCTGTTGGTGTGGATCCTATATCCAGACATGAATTACTAAAAATGGTTAAGGGACTTGAATCAGAAGGAATGTCTATAATTTGGGCTACTGCGTACTTGGATGAAGCTGAAAATTTTGATGAATGTGTTCTTTTAGACAAAGGAAAAATCCTTTATCAGGGCAAACCCGAAGTACTTACATCAAAAATGGAAGGCAGGGTTTTTCTTACAAAAGCAGATGATAACAATAATAGAAAATTATTAAAAATTATAAAAAGAGATTGGATTAACATAACGGATGCCGTAATTCAAAGCGATTATATCAGAATTGTTTTTAATGAAAGGAATAACAAAGAAAATCTTTTAAATCTAAAAGAAACAAAACCAAAGTTTGAAGATGCAGTGATCGACATATTAGGCGGAACTCCAAAACCAGATTCAAGGTTTTCCAAGAATTTTGAGCTTAAAAACCATGCAAAGGGCAGTGTAATAAAGGCAGATCATCTGGTCAAGAAATACGGCGATTTTTACGCAGTAAAAGACAATTCTTTTGAAATAAGCAAAGGAGAAGTTTTCGGATTAATCGGACCCAACGGGGCGGGTAAGTCTACTACTTTTAAAATGCTATGCGGTCTTGCAAAACCTACCTCAGGTCAAATTTATATAATGAATGAAAATATTGAACAATCACCCTCACTAGCGAGGTCTTACCTTGGCTATATGGCTCAGAAGTTCTCTCTATATGGTAATTTGACGGTTTGGCAAAATTTAGAGTTTTTTGCAGGGATTTACGGGCTCTTCGGCAAAGAGAAAAATGAAAAAATAGACGAAATGGTAGATTTATTCAATTTCACAAAATATTTGGAACATAATGCTGATGAACTACCACTAGGATTCAAACAAAGGTTAGCATTAGTTTGTGCAACAATGCACAACCCTCAGATACTATTTTTAGATGAACCCACTTCAGGGGTAGATCCATTAACGAGACGTGAATTTTGGGATCATATCAACGCACTTGCTGAGAAAGGCGTAACAATAATGGTTACAACGCACTTTATGGACGAAGCAGAATACTGCGACAGAATAAGTCTATTTTATAAAGGAGAAAGCATTGCCCTTGGATCGCCAAATGAACTAAAAGCGAGTGTCGGCAAAGAAGTAACAATGGAAGAGACTTTTATAAAACTTATAAAAGACTACGACCAAAAAGAAAGCGAGAAATGAGGATACTTACAGCACTAATACAAAAAGAATTTCATCAGATTGTAAGAGACCCCAGCAGCATTATGATTGCCTTTGTGCTGCCTACAAT
>JAEZLC010000212.1 GCA_023435965.1 Cyanobacteria bacterium OH_CDB_58
CCGAAGAATTTTTAAGCAAGATAGACCAAGTAGCAGACGGAGAAAACAGAACAAGAAGCGAATTAATCCGTGAAGCGTTGAGAACATATATGCACAAGCAAAAAGTAAGAGAAAACGCGACAGCAGTTAAGAATGCACAGTTACTAGAGTCATTGTTAGATTAGGAAAAAGCAAAAGATGCGAGAGCGTCAGGCACTACTAGATTAAAAAAGGAGAAAAGCCGAGAAATCTAATGGGGATTAGATAAGGCAATTAGGACGGCACACCTGAGAATGTTGCAGGGGAGCAAATAATTCAGGTAAAAATAGGTTAAATATTTGGGGAATTAGAAAAGGCTTACAGAAAATGTAAGCCTTTTGATTTATTTTAGAAAAAAGTTGTTGCTTGGGATGTCTGACTTTTTGATTACAAATCCGCATTTTGAACACGCCAGAACTTCTTTTGTACTGTCTATCGGGATAAAAATATGTTCACAGTTTTCTTCCTCATATTCTTCCGCTTCCGGATTAAATATCGGTTCAATATTTTTGTTGTCAGATTTGTTTTTATTCAGTAGTTTAAATAGAAGTTCAAGAATATACATTTTATGCCTTTATTTCAGATATTAATTTTGCCAGACATAAGAATATTGTGAAGACGAGCATAACATTTCTTGCCAGCAGAAATTTTATCATAAAGCTTTCAGTATTATTTTTAACTATTGTTTCCCAATTTTCCATAGGCCCCATCCAAAATCTTCTTTTAACAACTATGGAAGGATCTTTTATGTGAAGCATTAGAAGGTTATACAGGCTTATGGCAGTCGGCAGTGCCAAAAACGTTAGGATCATTACTTTGGGCAGGAATCCAAGCCATACGCTTATTAATATATTCGCATAAGCCAAAAACATAATTATTCCCTGCACTATTACGGCATTTTTTTTGCTGCCAGCCAGTGAGCTTAATGTTTTCTTATTATTGTCTTTATCAAAATCATAATCCATAAGCGTATGAGTATGGAGCAGTCCTACAGTTAATAGACCCGTTGAGATAGATGCAATCATCATTTCTAAGGAAAAAGATTTTGTCATTACAAAATACGTACCAAAGTAAAGCATGGGAGCAAAAATTATGCCGACTATAAACTCGCCCATCGCAAAATAGGTCATAACAGGGTAAATCAAACACAAGAAAGCCGTAGCTAATGCTATTGCAAGTACTTGCCAGCCGCAAACGTATGTCAGGTAAAGACCAATCAGTGAGGCAGTTGAAAATAATCCTAAAGCAACCCATAATGTAATTAAGGGAGTTGTTTTTCCATCAAGAATGTATTTGCACTTCCCCTTTTGTACATTAAAGTCAGGGGCTAATCCTTTATCAATTTTCTTTTTTTCAAAGTAATAGTCGATTACGTCATCGAATAGGTTAACACCTAGATGAACCATTACTATTCCTATAAAAGCCAGCAGGCCGTTTGTTATATTGCCATTGTCTGCAAGGCCAAAGATAAAAGGAACAGCCCAAGACATAACGGAAATAGGAATAGAATAACCGCGAGCTGCGTTAAACCAAAATGATATAGTGTCGAAAATTTTCTGCAATATTTTTCTCCCAATAGATTACAAATATAGTTCATATTTTACTTAATTTTTAACTCTTTTAATATTAAGTTTTGTAAACAAAACGAGAAAACGCTCCGTGGTCAAACAACTGTATGTGTAAAAAAACAATTAATAAAAATGTTAGCAATAATTCAAATAAATTACACATTTGAATAAAAAATATGTTATAATGCTAGAACAAAATGTATTAAGTGTTCTATATACATTTTATTAGACGAAAGAAAGATAAATTGTAAACATTTTGTAATGTTATTTCAAAAAAAGGTCAATTATTAGAGATATCTTTTTTTTAAAATAATAAGTGTGAAGGAAAAGGTAATATTGTCGGAGGAACTACATGACAATTAGTGTGAATTCAAGAAAAAAACAGCCGAAAAAAACTTTTGATGAATTATTAAATGATTTAAGAACAAGCAACTCAGAAAAAGTTAGATATAATGCTGCAAGAATTTTAGGTGAAATGGGCGACAGCACTGCTGTAGAACCGCTTATTGATGTCCTAAAAAATGATAAAAACGGTTCGGTACGTTTATATGCTGCAAGAGCATTAGGCGAACTTGGCGACATTTCAGCAACTATGCCTCTTATCGAATCTTTAAGAGAAGACAGAAACGTAGACGTTAGAGTTCGTGCAGCTCGTGCGTTAGGTCGTTTAGGCGGAAAAGAAGTTGTAGAACCGCTAGTAGAAGCTTTAAATGATGAAAATCCTCAAGTTTGTATTACGGCTACTGATGCTTTAATAGAAATCGGTGATGTTGCTACTGATGCTTTAATAGAATCATTAGATCACGAAAAAGTTAATGTAAGATGTGATGCTACTAGAGCACTTGGTGAAATCGGTAATTCAAAAGCAGTTGATAAAATTATTACAATGCTTAAAGACGAATGGGTTAACGTAAGAATTTATGCAGTTACTTCTTTGGGTAAGTTAAGCGATCAAAAAGCAGTACCTGCTCTAATCGAAGTTATGCAAAACAAACAAGAAAATGATTTAGTAAGAGCTGGTGCAGCTGCTGCACTTGGAGTTCTTAGAGATCAAAGAGCTTTATTGCCATTAAGAGAATTGATTATGGCTGCTGAAGAGCTTGGTGAACTTGAAGATACTGCTCTAAAATCATTCAAAAAAATCATGGCAGCTAACTGGCAATCAGTACCTGGTGCTGCTCAACAGAAAAAAGTCGGTGTTTAATTAAACACAATAAATAATTTAAAAAACGCTTCGAAAGAAGCGTTTTTTTTATATAAATCTGTGAAATATAATTAATTATTTTTTACTTTGTAAAAGCAAATTGCATAAATCTCTTACTGCACCTCTGCCACCATTCTTTGGTGCTATAAATTCGCAAATTTCTTTAACTTCATCAACAGCATCGTTCGGGCAAGAAGGAAGTCCTACTTTTCTTAGTACGCAAAGATCAGGAAGGTCATCTCCCATGTATGCAACTTCTGAATAATCAATATTGTATTCTTTAACCAATTCATCCAATGCAGTTTCTTTGTTTTTCTGGCCTTGGTATAGTTTGTGCATTCCTAGAATATTGAAACGGTGTGTTACCGTTCCGTTATTTCTTGCGGTTATTATGGCAGTTGTGAAACCTGCCTTGTTGAGCATTACAATTCCTTGTCCGTCTTTTGCGTTGAAAGTTTTGTATTCTTTACCATCTTCATCAAAAGTAAGGCTGCCGTCTGTCATAACTCCGTCTACATCGAATGCTACAAGTTTTATTTTGCTTGCTTTGTATTTTAAGTCTATGTTTGTCATCTCTACGCAACTCCTGCTTTTAATAACTCATGTATGTGTATAAGTCCAGCCGGTGACTGATCTTCATTACATACGGCAATTG
>JAEZLC010000294.1 GCA_023435965.1 Cyanobacteria bacterium OH_CDB_58
ACTAATGCATTTAATTATACATTAATCTTCGTTCTATTTCAAAGATTAGGAAAAAGTGAGTTTATCAAGATGCGGCTCTACAGCTTTTTTAATGATTATGTGTTCGACAAAGTAGTCTATAGGTTTGATCATAACGAGCAAAGCAGCAAATCCGCCTATTGTTTTGAATGCTTTGTGCTTAAATATCTGAGATTTGTCAAAGTCTTTCAGAATAGTTTTTGCAGCTTTCCCTAAGTGTTTTTCATCACCGTATTCTTTCATGTAGCCGGGCTGTAGTGCTATGAATTTTTTGAATAGTTTGTCGGATAATTCTTTTGGACGTTTCTGCTGAAGCAATTCGTCTCTCATTTTGAACATTGTTTCTGTCTTAGAATCTACAAATTGCATGAGTTTTTCTTTGTCTGCCAAGGCCATTGATTCAGGGTGCTTTGATGAGAAACACCAATCGAAACATTTTCTAATCAAACTTTTTGATTTGTGTTCTCCTAAAGTTTCAGCAATATAGTTGTCTAAGGATGTTTTTAAACTTGTTTTGTATTTTTGAACATCTTTTTCATGTTTATGTAAACTGTTCTGGCTCATAAAGTTCAAGCAGAACTCAACGGCGTCTTCTTTTGCCTGTGTAGACAAACCATCCGCTCTGAACTTATCGAGATGAGAGAATATTTTTTGACCGCCATGGACTGCCGCTGTCGGAAGGATTACGCTGGCTAGTGCCTGAAAAATTGCTTGTTTTAAGCCTCTTTTGCCGCTTGGATTATAATCTGTCTCGTCATTTTTATATTTGTCATAGATGTCAGCACCAAAATACATAAGTGCAGGTACCCATAGTGCAGCACCGAGTTTTGGTGCAAGAGAACTTATGGCTGCTCCTACTTCGTTGGAGTAAGCACAACCTCTAAGGGGCCATTTCATCAGCGGGTCTTTATATTCGGCTTTTGTTTTTTGTATTTTTGCATTTTTATCAAAGGCTACAGCAGGAGCTTTTGAATATGTTTCGATTAAATTCACTTACTATTTCATACCAAACTATGTGACAATATAGATAATAATTCTCAATTTTATTTATTGATAACGTGAAGATAAAATTGAACAATTCTTTACAATTATTTTATTATAAATATTATTCAAATAATACTGTAAAGAAAAAATAATAAAGTACTAGCCATGCTTTCTAAATTGAATTATAATCACCTTATAAAATCAATTTGGATTGACCGATGCAAAAACTAAATATTTTAAGTAAATATTTAAATTCGCGTTTTAAACGACATTGTGGTCTGAAACAATATATTCACCTGTCCAGGTTTGCGGCGTCTCTGACGGGATTTATGCGAGAGTGTCAGACGAGGATAGAGGATAGTATACTTTCATACCTTAATGGCCAAAATAATAAAAAACTATGCTTTATAGAATGTAGAATCACTAAAACACCATCAATATAACTTGATGGTGTTTTTTATTGCAGTAAATAAGAAACGGAGATAACAATGCTAAAAGTAAGTTCGATAGGAAGTTTCAAATCTTCTTTAAATAGAGTTCGTATTTTTGAGAATCAGCCAAAACTTGAAAATAAAACCGCTCTTAGTTATCGCTATGGACTTTGTAGTGATACGGTTTCATTTAAGAGGGCCAATTTTGACTCGGATGAAAAAACTATTTTTTCTTGCTCTCATAATAGAAAATTAGCCAAAAAAGTTTCCGATTTTTCAAATGTAGAATTGGGTGATGTAATTTCTAAGAAATTTAAAAACGGAGAAACCTACGTAAGATTGCTTAGCGATGTTGATAACAAATCGGTTTTTGTTGTTAATGCGGGGAATGATCCGGTAAATGATAATCTTATGGAATTTTTTCAAATGCTCGATGCTGCTAAAAGAAATGGAGCGGAAAAAGTTACCGCAGTTCTTCCTTATTTACCATACTCAAGACAGGATAGACTTTCTGAAACAGGTGAAGCCTTAACTGCAAGGCTGATAGCTGACGGTATAGAAAAATCAGGAGCGGATAGAGTCCTTACTTTTGATTTGCATTCGGTTCAAATTCAGGGGTTTTATGATATACCTGTTAAAAATATTTCGGCAGTGCCAGTCTTTGCCGAGTACTTTAAGCAAAAGGGTAATATGAAAGATTTTGTCGTGGTCAGCCCTGATGTGGGCGGGATAAAAAGAGCAGAAAGCCTCTCTAAGGCAATAGAAACAGGCATGGCTGTCATATACAAAAAGAGGGAAGAACACAACGTAGCAAAGGCTGTAGATATTTTAGGTGATGTAGAAGGCAAGAATTGTGTCCTTATGGACGATATGATAGATACTGCAGGCACTATCACTGAAGCTGTCAAAATGTTAAAAAATAAGGGTGCAAAGGATGTTTACATCTGTGCGACCCATGGGATTTTTAGCGATGAAGCGTACGAAAATATAAAAAATTGCCCTGTTAAAGAAGTCATTGTCACAGATACTTTGCCGCTAAAGCCGGGTGCTCCACAGAATGTGAAACAAGTCAGCGTGTCTGAACTTATCGCTGAAGAGCTTAATAAATAGATTAATCTTTTTTAAATATAGGGTGAAAGTTGATTTTTTCCTGCCATTTTCTGTTCAACGGATGGTAGAGACACATTTCGTTGCCATA
>JAEZLC010000011.1 GCA_023435965.1 Cyanobacteria bacterium OH_CDB_58
TCCACCGATTATGTTAACTTCGTATGACTCATCTAAGTTTGATAAAAAATTAATAAATGCATCAATCACCTCATCTGTTGCATGTCCGAAACTAGCCTTGTAGTTCTCAGCTCCTTTTCCTTGAAAACAGTATTCACAGCGATAATTACACTTCTCTGTTATATGAAATTCAACAGTCGGGATAGGCTTTTTACTCATTATTTCTCACAATAAACTCTCTTCTACAATTAATAATAGCATATTCATTATAGAAAACTGAAGTAAAATTTGTTAAAACAATTGATAAGTCTAGTGCGTATGGTTTCTATAACCTATACCAGCTCTATAACCTGATACAGAATACATTATAGGCAGTATTGGTGCAATCCATTTTAGGCCCGCCAAGAAACCAACAGAAGCCAAATCGTCAACGTGCAAGCTTAAATCTACAAGCTCGGGATGCCTTTCATCATTGATATTTTTTATATTTATCGGTTCTTGTTTCTTATTCTCTTTGTCAAAAAGAGGGTTTATTACTTTTTTACCCACAAAATTAGCGATAGCACTGCCGGCAAGCAATCCTACTCCTATTACTCCAGTCAACATAGAAGCAAATCTGACTGCTTTCGATTGAATATTTAATTTATTCATTAACAACAGAGCAGCACCAGCTCCCACATTACACAAGAATATGTTATTAAGGTACTGATAAGATCCTTCTTTAATTTTATTGGGAATCTTCTTTTTCCAATCAGGAACAGTTAACCTATCTCCAACTATACCTCCTGCAACACCTCCAATTACGGGAATAAGTCCAATTAAAGACAAATTTTTAAGTTCTTCAAAAGGCTTATGTACATGTGGTTTTGGAATAATATTATCAATTAGATTTTTATCCAAATACTTTTTCTCTAAAGAATTTATAAGCTCGCCCACTTGTTTTAAAGTAAGTATATTTTTATCTTTTACGCGCAAAATAAGACTGCGAGTAGAATCATCTGTGACTACCTTAAGTGTTTTGTCAATGTCTTTTTTGTGAAGATGAGGTAATTCTACCAATCCTTCAAAGATTTGCTTCCCTTTATAGTTTAAGCCTCTTGTTGCCAACAACGCAGACGTCACAGTAAAAGATAAAACGCTCAAGTTATGGATGAATTTATTTTTTCTATCTTCTTTTTTAGCACCAAGAGTGTCTAATAAACCATAGGTGATCGCCCCTGAAGTCAAATAAAAAGGCATCTTGTCGTTTAGTTTATGAACCAAAGCTGGTTGATCCAGATATTTTCCTATGTATTTAAAAGTATTAAGCTGTATCATTCTCGCAAATTCCCGAAGACTTTTTATAAATTTTAGTTTAGTACAATGTATTTGAAAATTATCTCAAAGAATATATCAAAGTAGGGGATAACAGATTTTTAATATCTTTTCTATTTACTGTTCCTCGAATTGAAATACTCCTTAAATATAGATATTAAGGTCTCATATACCGCTGGTTGTATTTTAACATTAGCGTTCTTTGTATTGGGAAGCAGTTCATCTCTAAGAAAATCCCATACTTTAATCACATCGTAGACACATAGTAATATAACGTCGTAATCTAATGTTTTTAGCTCATTTGTATTAATAGCCTTGAATCCGAAAAACTCTTTATTTTCTTCAGTAACAAAACTTCTATCAGCTATTGCAACTATATTAAGCCCTGACAAGTCATAATTTTCGAGCAAGGCTTGTGAATACATACCCGCACCATATAATACAACTTTTTTGTTTTTGTATTTTCTGGTTAGTTTTTTTATCTGTTTTTCAGTATTCTGATTTTCGAAATATTTTTTGTAATCCATGCCTGCATCTTTCCAACTTAATAATTATATTTATTTCTACAAGTAATTACAATTTGTAAACTTCTGATAAATACTAAATACACATGATAAAATCAAAGGTATGAAAGTCTCAGTGATAGTACCCATCTATAATGTAGAGCAATATATAGACAAATGTTTAAAAAGTCTACTGGCTCAATCTTTAAAAGAAATCGAAATTATTTGCATCGATGACGGTGGAACCGATAAATCTGTTGAAATAGCTAAAAAATACCAGGCAAAAGACAGTAGAATAACCTTGATACACAATGAAACGAACATAGGTGTTGGTCCATCCAGAAACAAAGGAATAAAAGCAGCTACTGGTGAATACATCGGCTTTGTAGACCCTGATGACTGGGTGGATAAGGATTTTTTTGAAAAGCTTTACGAAAAGGCTGTAAGAAAAAACCTCGATTTGGCAAAAGCTGAAAGCAAGTATGTATATCCCTCTGGCAATATAGTAAAAAGCAATTTAAACAGCACTATAAAAAAAGAACTGAAACTAGGAATGAACCTTTGCAGCATTTTTTATTACGAATTTACAACAGCTTTATACAAAAAAGAACTTATTTTAAACAATAGAATTGAATTTCCGAACATAAAAAAGTCACAAGACACAGCTTTTTTATTACAGGCAGCCTACAAAGCCAAGAACATTGACTTTGTCCGGAACACATATTACTATTATCTTCAAAGAGATAGCTCAAGCGTAAGAACATTTACAAAAGAGCGATTTGAAGCTACTTTGGACTGGGCAGAATATTGCTGCAAATTCTTAAACGAAATTCAACTTGACAAAAAAAGCTACATTAAAAGATATAACGACATTTTCAAAGCGATATTAACTGATTATACCTTCATTAGGAATAATCCATCGCTTTCTCAATACAAGAAGAATTATACAGAAAGAATCATTAGTTTTTATCTACTCTGCAAACATAGTGACGACTTTGACAAACTTTATAAATACTGTTTTATAGAAGGATTTAAAACAAATAACTCAGATTTGATAATAAAAGGGCTCGAAGAATACACCAAAAACACAATTCCAAAAAACAACAGTTTAAAAGAGCTGATTAACAAAATACAACTCAACTTGTGTATAAGATTAAAAAAATAGAAGATAAAACAATGAAATACATACAATCATTCAAAGAAAAACAAATAAACAAATCTTTAAAGGTAGGAATAATTGGGTTAGGGTACGTTGGATTGCCTCTGTGCTTAGCCTTTTGTCGACAAGGTTTTAATGTTTTAGGACTAGATATAGATGGCAAAAAAATAAAAGCAATAAATGACGGGCAAACCTACATTAAACACATCGATCAGTCAAAAATAGAACAATCGGTAAAAGATGGATTATTTAAGGC
>JAEZLC010000061.1 GCA_023435965.1 Cyanobacteria bacterium OH_CDB_58
ATGACCATCATATTCGGGATTGCTCTCATCAAGGCTATATCTTCTAAAGCCTGGTGACTTGCGCCGTCTTCGCCTACTGTTATTCCGCCGTGAGTTGCAACTATTTTTACGTTGAATTTTGGGTAGCAAATTGAGTTTCTTATTTGTTCCCAGGCTCTACCGGATGCGAAAACTGCAAAAGTTGAAGCAAACGGAATTTTACCTGCTACAGATAATCCTGCTGCAGTTGTCATTGCGTCTTGTTCCGCTATTCCTACATTGAAAAATCTTTCAGGGAATTCTTTTGCAAAAAATTGTGTTTGGGTAGAGCAAGAAAGGTCTGCATCAACGACTACTACGTCTTTATTTTCTTTGCCCAGTTCTACAAGGGCTTTACCGTATTCTGTTCTTACTGATTTTAAAACTTTATTATCTGACATATCTCACCACTCCTACTCTAACTCTTTTAATGCAAGTTCAAGCTGCTCATCACTAGGGAATTTCCCATGCCAGCCTGCATTATTTTCCATGAACGAAACACCTTTTCCTTTTACTGTGTTCGCGATTATTACAGTTGGTTTTTCAGCCATTTTGGCTTTTTCGATGGCATCATATATTTGCGAAATATCGTGTCCGTCAATTTCCAAAGTTTCCCAACCGAAGGCCTTGAACTTAGATGCTACACATCCGACCGCTTTAACTTTTTCTGTGCATCCATCGATTTGAAGGTTGTTTCTATCCACAATGGCTATAATGTTTTTAAGGTTGTGGTGTGCAGCGTTCATTGCTGCTTCCCATACGCTTCCTTCTTGAAGTTCACCGTCTCCCATATAAACAAATATTTTGCTGTCGATATTGTCTAGTCTAAAACCCAGAGCCATTCCGCAAGCCATTGAAAGCCCCTGGCCCAGTGATCCAGTTGAAACTTCAACACCTGCCAATAGTTTGCAGGAAGGGTGTCCTTGGAGTTTTGTTCCGATTTTTCTGTAGCCCATAAGATCAGCTTCAGGGAAGTATCCGCAGTGGGCTAAAATTGCATAGAGTGCTGCAGAAGCGTGTCCTTTTGAAAGAATAAATCTATCTCTTTTGTCGAATTGCGGGTTTAGGGCACATTCAGGAAAATGCTTCATACATTTCGTGTATAAAACAGTTAAAATATCTGCCGTGGATAAGCTTCCGCCGGGGTGTCCCGACTTTGCGTTATGCACCATTGATACTATTTCTCTTCTTAGCTTCTTAGCTATTTGTTTGATTTCTTGAATTTCTTGTTCTGTTAATGTTTTTGACATAACCCACCTATTTTCTAAACTCGAGCTTTACCAAAAATAAGCTCTTTGAACCTGACCATTACTACTTTTATGAGAAAAAGAGGAAGCGTTGGAAATATCCTCTTGAATCTTGATGGCTGTTTTAGTAATCTATAAAGCCATTCGCATCCTATTTTTCTGTACACCACGGGTGCTCTTTGGACTTCTCCTGACCATACGTCAAAACTTCCACCAACACCTACAAAGATTGAACTTTTTAGCTCTTTTTTTAACTTGTCTATAAATATTTCCTGCTTGGGGGCTCCTAATGCAACCAATACAAGTTTGGGTTGAGCAGAAAATATGTTCTGAATTATTTCTGCTTCTTCCTGTTCGTTGAAAAATCCGTCGTGATGATAACAAATATTTAAATTCGGGTAATCTTTTTTTAGGTTTTCACAAGCTTTTGTCAGGATTTCATCTTTAGCACCAATAAGTGCGACCGAATAAGATTTTTTTTCACAAATTGCGATGAGCTCTTTGGAAAATTCTATCCCAGGAATTTGCTCTTGATTAATTCCGTTTATTTTAAGAGCAATCTTTATACCCACTCCGTCTGGAATTACAAGTTCGGCGTTTTTTAATACTTGGGAAAAGTAAGAATTTTTTTCAGCCAACTCTACCATTTCCGGATTTATGGTTACTACCTGAGCAGATTGAGAAGACTCCATTTTTTCTTCGATGTATGCCAGAGCATCTTTGAAACTAAATAAGTCTACTCCATATCCTAGTATTTTTTCTTGATTTCTCTTCATAACTCTATATTTTACCTGACTTGTGTATAATTCGCAAAAAGTTTATAAAATAATCTTTACCATTTCATTACATATTCTTTTTCTTGGTAGGAGTTCAAGTATTCGAATATCTCATCAACGCTGTTTGCTATATGGTATAGCTCTCTGGTTTCTTCTTTTGCGAATTTTTCTTTGTATACATTTTCAAACATTTGGAATAATGGATCATAGAAACCTTCAAGGTTCAGGAATATCACCGCTTTTTTGTGATAACCGAGCTGTTTTGCAACCATTATTTCAAAAATTTCTTCAAAAGTGCCGAAGCCGCCGGGGATAGCAACAAATACATCAGAGTGCATTTCCATTGTCGCTTTTCTTTCCCTCATATCTTTGGTTATGACAATTTCTGCCAGTTGAGGATGTGCCAATCCTTTTTCGTGTATAAGTTTGGGAACAACTCCTATAACTTTTCCTCCATTGTGAAGCACTGCATTGGCAATTTGTCCCATACATCCTACATTAGTGCCTCCATAAACAAGCCCAAAACCCTTTTCGGCTATCTTGTGCCCAAATTCCTGGGCCAGTTTGTAAAACTTTTCATTCAGATAATTGCTGGAAGAGCAATAAACGCAGATATTCTTTTTCATAAACCCTCAAAATCTTCTTTAATTACAACCTTGTCTACTATATATACCAATATTAAACCCTAAAAACAATATTTTGGCGAAAATTAAATATAGACAATAATAATTTTTTTTGATACATTGTTCGCAATGTTATTTGGAGGCATTTTGTTAGTAATTGGAAATCAATACACCTTATTACCTGATAGATGAGAGCA